>NZ_JANPEO010000378.1:0-16247 GCF_031422975.1 Nocardioides sp.
GCGGTCGGCTTTCCCAAGACCAGCGGCGGCTCCGGGCTCCACATCTATGTCCGGATCCCGCCGGACCATGGCTTCCAGGACGTACGCCGCGGCGCGCTCGCCTTCGCCCGGGAGGTCGAGCGCCGGGCCGGTGGCGACGTCACGACGGCGTGGTGGCGCAAGGATCGATCGCCCGACCAGTTGTTCGTGGACTACAACCAGAACGCCCGCGACCACACCATCGCTGCGGCGTACTCCGTCCGGGGGGTCCGCAACGCTCGTGTCTCCGCCCCGGTGCGCTGGGAGGAGATCGACGCCTGCGAGCCCGACGACTTCACGATCTTCACGATGCCTGCGCGGTTCGCCGAGATCGGCGACCTGCACGGCGGCATCGACAACGAGGTCTTCGACATCACGCCGCTGCTGGCGTGGGCCGAGCGCGACGAGGCAGCCGGCGCCGAGTCGCCTGCGGACCCGGAGTCCTGAGGAAGCTGCAGGCCCGAGTGCGGATCGACCCCACGCGTAGACGCGCGGACGTTGCTCACCCAGCGGCGTCCCGCTGAGCGTGCACCCGCCGGGCGACGGGACCAATGTCCGCGTGTCTACGCGGCGACGGTCGGCGCGGTCCACGCCGGCCCGGGCGGAGGCGAGCTGACTGCGGCGTACGACGACCACCTCCTCGACGAATAGGCTGACTGCGTGGGAATCCAGATCACGCCGTCCATCCTCAACGCCGACCTCGCCAAGCTGGGCGAGGAGGTCGGTCGTATCGGCAGTGCCGACTGGGTGCACGTCGACGTGATGGACACCCACTTCGTCCCCAACCTGACCTTCGGCCCGGCGATGGTCGAGGCGCTGAGCAGGGCGACGACCATCCCGCTCGACGCGCACCTGATGATCGAGGACTGCGACACCCAGGCGCCGCTGTACGCCGAAGCCGGGGCCGGCAGCGTCACGTTCCACGTCGAGTCGACCAAGGCCCCGATCAGGCTCGCCCGCGAGCTGCGCAACCAGGGCGCCCGGGCGAGCATGGCGCTGAAGCCGGCAACGCCGATCGAGCCCTACGAGGCGCTGCTGCCCGAGCTCGACATGGTGCTGATCATGACCGTGGAGCCCGGTTTCGGCGGCCAGAAGTTCCTCGACCTGTGCCTGCCGAAGATCCGCACCGCCCGAGCCATGATGCGCAAGCACGGCGTCGAGACGTGGCTGCAGGTCGACGGTGGTATCAGCCTGGAGACGATCGAACGCTGTGCGGAGGCCGGCGCCGACGTCTTCGTCGCCGGCAGCGCGGTCTACTCCGCGGCCGATCCCGACGCGATGGTGCGCGAGCTGAGGGGGAAGGCCGAGGCCGCCGCGACGTGAGCGAGCCGGCCACGATCGACGACATCCACGTCACTGCGCTCGGGATGCCGCATGTGACCGCGAGCACGACCTGGAAAGCTCCTAGCGTCGGCAGTTGGGCTCCATCCGGGACCGAACGACGCTCACGCGGGATCTCATTGCTGCGAACTGCCGACGCCAGCCCGGCAAGCAGCCGGTACCGGCCACGGACACCTGCCCGGGAATGTCGAGCCGTGTGGCAGAGTTCAAGCCAGCACAGCGTGCTCTGGGGGCGGTGAAACTCCGCACCGGCGGTTACTGGGTCGAGGCTTCGTCGCTTCGCTCGGAAGTCCGCGACCCGACCACATCCAGTGGCCGGTTGACCAGGTGAGATTCCTGGACCGACGGTCAAAGTCCGGATGAGAAGATCACGCAGCGCCGACGTCCTCGTGACGCCTGCGCCCGCCACCCCGGAGTCCATCATCGACAGGACTTGAGGGGTAGCCATGACCACGACGCCAGCCGAGCAGGCTGCGATGCGTCGCGCGCTGACGCTGGCGGCCACTCGCGGCGTGCCGCTCGGACCCAACCCGCGGGTTGGCTGCGTGCTGCTCGATGATGACGGCGCGGAGATTGCCGAGGGCTTCCACCGCGGAGCCGGTACGCCGCACGCCGAGGTCGCCGCGTTGACCGAAGCGGGCGAGGCCGCCCGCGGCGCCACCGCCGTCGTCAGCCTGGAGCCGTGCAACCACACCGGCCGCACCGGCCCGTGTGTCGGGGCGCTGGTCGAGGCGGGCGTGCGCCGTGTGGTGTTCGCCCAGCACGACCCCAACCCGACTGCGTCCGGTGGCGCTGCCGCGCTCCGCGCAGCGGGGATCGAGGTGGAGGCCGGCGTCATGGAGCCCGTGGCTCGTGGCATCAACCGGGCCTGGACGTTCGCGGTGGACCACCAGCGCCCGTTCGTCACCTGGAAGTTCGCCACCACGCTCGACGGTCGCAGCGCCGCCGCCGACGGCACCAGCCGCTGGATCAGCGGCACCGACGCCCGCCGGGACACCCATACGTTGCGAGCCGAGTGCGACGTGCTCCTCGTCGGCACCGGCACCGTGCTCGTCGACAACCCACGCCTGAACGTCCGCGACGAGGTCGACCAGCCCGTCGAGCACCAGCCCCTGCGCGTCGTGATGGGGACACGAGAGGTCCCAGCGGACAGCCGGATCTTCGACACACCCGGTGAGGCGCAGCATCTCGCCACCCGGGACCCCGCCGAGGCGCTCGCGCAGCTGTACGCCGCAGGGCGTCAGCACGTCTGGCTCGAAGGCGGCCCGACGCTGGCCGCCGCCTTCCTCAAGGCCGGCCTGGTCGACGAGATCTACGCCTACGTCGCGCCGACCTTCCTCGGCGCGGGCGCCAACGCGGTCGGCGACCTCGGCATCGGCACCATCACCGACCAGCTCCGCTGGCACCTGAAGCGAGCCGGCGTCATCGGCACCGGCGCGGACGCGACCGTCCGTCTCACCCTCGAACCGTTGAAAGCAGGACGCTGATGTTCACCGGCATCGTCGAAGAGCTCGGCACCATCGCCGCCGTCGAGGAGCAGGGCGACGCGATCCGTCTGACCGTGCGGGCCAGCACCGTGCTCGAAGGCACCGGTCTGGGCGACTCGATCGCGGTCAACGGCTGTTGCCTCACGGTGGTGACGAGCGACGAGGACACCTGGACCGCCGACGTCATGCAGGAAACGCTCGACAAGACCAGCCTGCTGGGGGTGAAGGCCGGTGACCGGGTCAACCTGGAGCGGGCCGTCACGGTGGACAAGCGCCTGGGTGGGCACATCGTGCAAGGCCACGTGGACGGCGTGGGTGAGGTGCTGCGGCGTATCCCCAGCGAGCACTGGGAGCTGGTCGAGATCGCGATGCCGGCGGAGTTCGGCCGCTACCTGGTCGACAAGGGCTCGATCACCGTCGACGGCATCAGCCTCACCGTCGTCCAGGCGATGCGCGAGAGCTTCACCGTCAGCCTCATCCCCGAGACCCTCGCCCGCACCACGCTGGGCACCCGCGAGCCCGGCGATCGGGTCAACCTCGAGTTCGACGTGATCGCCAAGCACGTCGAGAAGCTTCTCGTCAGCGGCTACCTCGACCGGTTCACCCGGGACGACGCATGAGCGCCGTCGACCGGGGACGGGCCCGTCGACCACTGCTGCACACACCCGTGAACTGGAAGGAGCGAGGGCATGAGTGAGATCCGGCTCGACAGCGTCGAGCGCGCGATCGCGGACATCGCCGACGGCAAGGCCGTCGTCGTCGTCGACGACGAGGACCGCGAGAACGAGGGCGACATCATCTTCGCCGCCGCCAAGGCGACCCCGGAGCTGATGGCCTTCACCATCCGGCACTCCAGCGGGGTGATCTGCGTACCGATGCCCGGCGACATGCTCGAGCGGCTCGAGATCCCGTTGATGACCCCGCACAACAAGGACAAGCTCCGCACCGCGTACACGTTCTCGGTCGACGCCCGCGACGGCGTGAGCACCGGCATCAGCGCCGCCGACCGGGCGCACACGGCCCGGACACTGGCCGACTCGGCGACCGAGCCGTGGGAGCTCACCCGACCCGGGCACGTCTTCCCGCTGCGCTACCGCGAGGGTGGCGTGCTCGTACGCCGCGGGCACACCGAGGCGGCGGTCGACCTGGCCAGACTGGCCGGCCTGACACCGGCCGGCGTGCTGGTCGAGGTGGTCAACGACGACGGCACCATGAAGCGCGCGCCCGAGCTGCGGGCGTTCGCCGACGAGCACGGGCTGGCGATGATCTCGATCGACGACCTCGTGCGCTACCGCCGCCGCCACGAGCTGCACGTCCTGCGGGTGGCCGAGACCCGCCTGCCGACCGCGCACGGCGAGTTCACGGCCTACGGCTACCGGATCACCATCGACGACAGCGAGCACGTCGCCCTCGTGTACGGCGACGTGTCGGGCCCTGAGCCCGTGCTGACCCGCGTGCACTCCGAGTGCCTGACCGGCGACGTGTTCGGCAGTCACCGGTGCGACTGCGGTCCGCAGCTCAACGAGGCGATGAAGCAGATCGTCACCGAGGGCAGGGGAGTGGTGGTCTACCTCCGTGGCCACGAAGGCCGAGGGATCGGCCTGGTGGCCAAGCTCCAGGCCTATGCGCTCCAGGACCAGGGCCGCGACACCGTCGACGCCAACCTGGACCTCGGTCTGCCTGCCGACGGTCGCCACTACGGCACCGCCACCCAGGTGCTGCGCGACCTCGGCATCACATCCGTGCGGCTGCTGACCAACAACCCGGACAAGACCGCCAGCCTCGAGGACTTCGGCATCACGGTCGCCGAGACCGTGCCGCTGGCGATCCACCCGACGAACGACAACATCGACTACCTGCGCACCAAGCGCGACCGGATGGGCCACGTGCTGCCCGACCTGCCCGAGATCATGACCGAGGAGCTGCACCAATGAGCGGAGCGGGAGCCCCCGACCAGGCCGCCTTCGACGCCTCCGGCCTGAAGGTGGCCGTCGTCGCCGCGAGCTGGCACACCGAGGTGATGGACGGCCTGCTGGCCGGCGCCGAGCGCGCCCTCGCGGCCCACCGGGTCGCGGATGCCCGGGTCGTCCGGGTGCCCGGCACCTTCGAGCTGCCGGTCGCGGCGCTCGCCCTCGCGACACAGGGGTACAACGCGGTCGTGGCCCTCGGCGTCGTCATCCGCGGCGGCACGCCGCACTTCGACTACGTCTGCACCGCGGCCACGGACGGGCTGACCCGGGTCACGCTCGACACCGGTGTGCCGATCGGCTTCGGCGTGCTCACCTGCGACAACGACGAGCAGGCACTCGACCGTGCCGGCCTCGACGGCTCCAGGGAGGACAAGGGCTGGGAGGCGACGTCCGCCGCCCTCGCCACGGCACGGGTGCTGGCCGAGCTGCCACGGCCGAGCTGACGAGCCCGCCACACGTCGGGGAGCAGCCAGGCCGGAGATGTCGGCCACGCGCCCAGTCTCACCGATGCCGGTCGGCGGACCGGCGCGAGGCGCTGGCACGCCAGCACCTAGGCTTGGCGCTCGTGAAGACGTTCGAGGAGCTCTGGGCCGAGCTGAGCGAGAAGGCCGCGACCCGACCCGAGGGTTCGGGCACCGTCCGACAGCTGGACGCCGGTGTCCATGCGATCGGCAAGAAGCTGCTCGAGGAGGCCGCCGAGTCGTGGATGGCCGCCGAGCATGAGGGCAAGGACGCCACCGCACTCGAGATCAGCCAGCTGCTCTACCACGCGCAGGTGCTGATGCTTGCGAGCGGACTGAGCCTCGACGACGTCTACGCCCACCTCTGAGAAGCCGGTATCCCCCGAGATGACTCTCCGCATCGCCGTACCCAACAAGGGCGCCCTGTCCCAGGCCGCCAGCGACATCCTGCGCGAGGCCGGCTATCGCCAACGCAGCGACTCCAAGGAGCTCGCCCTCGTCGACGTCGAGAACGACGTCGAGTTCTTCTACCTCCGACCTCGTGACATCGCGCTGTACGTCGGCGAGGGGACGCTCGACGTCGGGATCACCGGCCGCGACCTGCTGCTCGACTCGGGCGCGCAGGCCACCGAGTCGATGCCGTTGGGGTTCGGCCGTTCGCGATTCCACTTCGCCGGCCCGGCTGGGGAGTACACCCGACTCGACCAGCTCGAGGGCATGCGCATCGCCACGTCGTATGTCGGTGTGGTCGAGGCGTTCTTGGCCGAGCGCGGCATCGACGCCTCGGTCACCCGGCTCGACGGAGCCGTCGAGACCAGCATCCAGCTCGGCGTGGCCGACGTGATCGCCGATGTCGTGGAGACCGGTTCGACCCTGCGAGCCGCCGGCCTGGCGACCTTCGGCGAGGTGATCTTGGAGTCCGAGGCGGTGCTGATCTCGCGCAGGGGCGCCGAGAACGACGAGTTCGAGATCTTCCGACGCCGCGTCGAGGGCGTCCTGGTCGCCCGCAGCTACGTGATGATGGACTACGACATCGAGCAGTCCAACCTGGACGGGGCCGCGGCGCTGGCGCCGGGCCTCGAGGGCCCGACCATCTCGCCCCTCGGCAAGGCGGGCTGGGTCGCGGTCCGGGTGATGGTGCCACGTGCCGGCTCCCAGCGGCTGATGGACGAGCTCTACGGGCTGGGCGCGCGAGCCATCCTCCTGACCGACATCCATGCCTGCCGGCTCTGACGTGGTCGAGCCCGAGGACGTCTCGCTGCCCCGCACGTGGCGGCCCTTCGGCGCCCGCATCGCGGTGATCTTCTTCGGCACGATGCTGCTGCTGATCTGCGCGTTCGCGTGGTTCGGCTTCGACCCCGAGGTACGGGCCAAGTTCACGTTCTTCCAGCGCTCGACGCTGGTCTTCCTCGGCCTGCTCGCCGGCTCCGTGGGCTACGCCCTGGCACGGTCGCGGGTCGTCGCCTCCGAGCCGGGCCTGGTCGTGGTCAACGGCTACCGGCGCCGCGACTACGAGTGGGCCGAGATCATCTCGATACACCTGCCGGCGGGCGCGCCCTGGGCGACGATCGACCTCGCCGACGGCACCACCACGTCCCTGCTGGCGATCCAGGGCTCCGACGGAGAGCGCGCCCGCAACGCGGTCCGGACGCTGCGCTCACTGATCGATCGCTGAGCCTTCGCGCGCTCTTCACCGTCAAGACACCGAGCACTGGTCAGGTGGAGCCATGACACTCGGACTCCGGGCGCTCGCGCTCACCACCGTTGCCCTCACCGCCGTTGTCCTGCCGGCCCAGGCAGCGCCCGAGGCCTCGCCCCCGTCGCCTCGGCGCGCGACCCTCACGGCATGGTCGGTGCTGCCGGCCGCGACCTACGTGCCCGGCAGCGAGACCAGCGGTCACTGGACCGCCGGCAATGCGGCGGTCCCCGCGCCCTACGAAGGCCAGCCGGTGCAGGGCTTCTCCGGCACTCACGCGCTGGGCGACGGCTCGTTCCTGGTGTTGAGTGACAACGGGTACGGCGCCAAGGCCAACAGTGCCGACTTCCTGCTGTCGATCCACCGCATCACCCCCGAGACCGACGCCGCGGACGGTGACGGTTCGACGACGTACGACGAAACGCTGTTCACCGTCAGCGACCCCGACCACCTCGTGCCCTGGCCCATCTGGCGCGACGGCGCCTGCGAGGCGGACTCGGCCCTGCCCGCTGGCTACGTCTGTCCGGTCGCCGACCGTGTGCTGACCGGCTGGGACTTCGACCCCGAGTCCCTCCAGGTCGCCCAGGACGGCACGTTCTGGGTCGGAGAGGAGTTCGGCCCCTTTCTCCTCCACCTCAACGTCGGCGGACAGCTGATCGAGGCGCCGATCCCCACCCCCGGCGTCCGGGGCCCGGCCAATCCGACGCTCGGCTCGGCAGTGCCCGACATCGCCAGCTCCAAGGGCTTCGAGGGCATGGCGATCAGCCCCAACGGTCAGGTGCTGCACCCCATGCTGGAGGGAGCGACCGCGGAGGACAAGGCCGCCGGACTCGCCTCGGACCTGCGCATCTACACGGTTCGCAGGGGTGCCTACGCCGACCGCTTCCTGCGCTATCGGATGGAGGGCGCCGACAACGCACTGGGCGACCTCATCCAGGTCAACGACCATGAGGCGCTCGTCATCGAGCGCGACAACGGTCAGGGTGCGACGGCCCGCTTCAAGCGGATCTACCTGGTGGACCTGCGCGACACCGACCACGACGGCTACGTCGCCAAGCGGCCGCTCGTCGACCTGCTGGATGTCGCCAACCCCGACGGGCTCTCGCCCTACGGCGATCCCTTCAGGTTCTCCTTCTTCACCATCGAGGACGTCGAGATCCTGGACGGGCGGACCATCGCGGTGATGAACGACAACAACTTCCCGGCCGCGGGTGGCCGATCGAGCACCGAGCCCGACCAGAACGAGTACCTCGAGATCACGCTGCCCCGTCCGCTCAGGGTGGACCGGCGCCTGCTGCCGCAGGGGTGAGGTTGCTGGGCAACGACATCGTGACGGCAGGCGTGTTCGAGCCCGATGTGGTGTCCCGGCAACGCCCTACTCGGTGGTGAGGGCCCGGATCCCCCAGGTGACGGACAGCTCGTCGCCCGGCGAGCCGGCGGGAGCGAGCGTGACGAGGTCGATGCCGGAGTTGAAGGCGTTGGCGGGCGCGGTCATCGGCTCGACGGCCAGGGACCGGCGCTCCTTGCCGGGCACGTCGTCGGCGCTGTAGAGCAGCAGCCACGGGATCTTCTCGTCCACCCAGAGCGCGACGCCGTGCCCCGCGGGATCTCGCAGGGTCGCCGTCGCGACCCCGTCCACCCGCTCCAGCGCGCCGAACGTCTCGTCGAACACCACTGCACCGATCACCTTGCCGGACCGGAAGTCGTGCGCCTCGTCGACCGGCACCGTCTCGGTGGGGATCAGCCGGTCGTCGGTGATCGTGCGGGTGCCGGCGGGCAGCATGAGCACAAGATGGTCGATCCCCTCGCCCACGGCCAGATAGGGATGCGCTCCGCAGGCGTACGGCGCCGGCTCGCCACTGAGGTTGGTCGCGGTCTGCGTCACGGTCAGCCCGTCGGCGGAGAGGTCGTAGAGGACGTGCAGGTCGACCGCCCACGGATAGCCGGTCTGCGCCATCACGCGGTAGACCAGCGAGACCGAGTTGGCCGTGTGCTCCTCCAGCGTCCAGGCGGCCCAGCGGGCGAGGCCGTGCGACGCGTTGGACCGCTTCGGCTCGGTCAGCGCCAGCTGGAGGTGGCGGCCGCCGAAGGAGTACCTGCCGTCGCGGATCCGGTTGGGCCAGGGCATCAGCAGTTGGCCGCGGCCTCCCGGTGACATCTCCTCGGCCCCGAAGCCGTCAACGAGCGCGCGGTCGCCGTACGCCAGGAGGCGCAACGCGGCGCCGCTCTCGGTGATGACGGCGCGATAGCCGGCCGCCTCGATCTCGTACTGCTCGCCGGAGGGAAGAACCATGTGGTCCACCCTAGGTGCGCCTAACCTTCCTGCCATGCACCTCGCGCCGAGATCCGTCACGCCCGCCGACGCCGACGAGGTGGCGGCCCTGATGGCGCGCATCGCCGAGGACCACCCGACCGGGTTCGAGCTCGCGTCGAGCGAGGTGATCGAGCTCCTCGAGCACTACCCGGGCGTCGTGATCGACGGCGGCTGGGACGGCGACGAGCTCGTGGCCTACACGACCCTCCTGCCGAGGGCGTCGAGCGACGGCATCCATCCGTTCCTGTTCTTCGGCGACGTGTATCCGGCCCGTCTCGGCGAGGGCTTCGGCACGGTGATGCTCGAGCGGGCAGTGGCTGCTGCGCGAGAGATCCACCAACGGGATGCACCTGAGGAGAGGATCCGGTTCGGCACGCGAGCGCTCGAGGGAAGGGACGACCAGGCGGGCCTCCTGCGTGCTCACGGCTTCCGCCTCGACCGGCACAACTTCCTGATGTTCTCGACCCTGGATGACCTGCCGCAGCCGGTGCTGCCTGCCGGCCTCACCCTCACCAGCGTCGACCCGGCAGACTCCGAGGAGCTCCGGGCCGCCCAGAACAGCGCGTTCGCCGACTACCCCGACTACAACGACCAGGACGAGCTCAACTGGACCGGCTTCATGGTCTCCGCCGCCCATGTCCGCAACGAGCAGTCCTTCGTGCTGCGCGATCCTGCACGCGGCAACACGGTCGCGGCCTACGTCTTCACCCACGAGTACGCCATCGCGCCGTCCGGCGAGCAGGGGCGGGAGGCGTACGTCGCCTACGTCGGGACGCTGCCCGACTACCGCGGCCGTGGGCTCGCGACCAACCTGCTCGCGCACACGCTCCACCAGTGCAGGGCCGCTGGATTCGACACCTCGAGCCTCGACGTCGACACCGCCAACCCGACAGGCGCGCTCGGCATCTACGAGCGAGCCGGCTACGCCGTGCGCTACCGGCAGGACAGCTACAAGCTGGAGGAGTAGATCAGGTCCGCGCGTTCGCGGGTGCGCTCGCGGATGTGCAGGGCGGCCTCGTCCTCCAGCCACTGCTCCCAGTGCCGGTGCATCACCGCGCCGTCGCGCTCGCGCCAGCGTTCGAGTCGGACGTCTCGGTCGGCCTCGATCCACACCAGCGTCGTGATCAGCTCGTCGTACGCCGCAGCGCCGGACCCGACACCGTCGATGATCAGCAACGGCGCCGGCGTGATCGGGTGCGACTCGGCCCAGGTCGAGGTGTGCCAGTCCCAGCGTCGCCAGGCCGACGGCCGGCCCACTGCGAGCGGGCGGAGGACCGCGTCGATGGTGGCGCCCAGACCAGGGAGTCCGCGCCAACCTTCGAGCAGTTCGTCGGCATGGATCACTGGTGCGCCGGTGGCTGCGGCCAGCTCGCGCGCCAGGGTCGTCTTGCCCGACCCGGCCAGCCCGTCGATGCAGATCAGCCGGCCGCCGCCGAGGGTCGGCGCGCGGGCCTCGGTGTGCGCCAGGACCGAAGCCGCCCAGGACTCAGAAGGCATGCCCGAGGCCGCGGTAGCTCGGGACCGTCTCGACGATCTCCTCGCCGGTGACGAGATGAACCTGCGTGACGTGCTCGAACAGCTCTCCGGACTTGGCGTGCCGGAACCACACCAGGTCACCGATCGACAACATCGCGGCCGGATGGCCGGTCAGCGGGGTCTGCACCTCGCCCGCACCCTCGAGGCCGGTCAGGTGGAGTCCCGGAGGAGCCCACGGGCGCGGCAGCCGGTCGGCGCCCGCGGGCCCTGACGCGACGAGGCCACCGCCGTGGACCGTGGCCAGGGTCGGCGACGGCTTGCGGCTGACCCGCACGCCGAAGAAGGCGGCCGGCCGTGGCGTGAACGACTGATAGTGGTCGAAGAGCCCGGGCACGAGCAGCCCCGACCCTGCGGCCACCTCGGTGACGGCGGAGTCGGCGACCGTGGACTCCACCGAGCCGGAGCCGCCGGCGTTCCAGAACTCCAGGTCGACGATCGAGCGCAGCGCGTCGGCCATGGCTCGGCGGCGTACGTCCAGCTGCGCGACCGAGGCCTGCTTGAGCCTCCGCACGACCAGCGACCTGGCGCGCTGGGAGGGCACGTCGTCGGGTACGCCGGCGACCTGGCCCTCATAGGTCATCACGCCGACCAGGCGGAAACCGTCGCGGGCCACCACCGTCCGGGCGAGCTCGACCACGGCGGAGGCGTCGTAGAGCGGCGAACGCTTCGGGCCGACGTGCTGGTTGCCCAGCTTGAGCCCGGCGTCGATGTCGAGGGCGACGCGGATCTGCACGGCCTTCGAGGACCGCACCGAGTCGATGACCTCGAGGTGCGCCAGGTCGTCGATCATCAGGGTCACCGCGCCCGCCGCCGACGGCGACGTCACGAGGTCGCGCAAAGCGCCGCGATCGACGCTCGGATAGGCGATCACGATGTCGTCGGTGATGCCGAGGTCGTGCAGCACCAGCGCCTCGCGCAAGGTGTAGGCGAGGACGCCCTCGAAGCCGGGACGCGCCAGCGCCCGCTCGATCAGGGCCGGGACGCGCAGTGACTTGGACGCCACCCGGATCGGCTTGCCGGACGCCCGGCGGGCGAGGTCGGCCGCGTTGGCGTCGAAGGCATCGAGGTCGACGACGGCTATCGGGGTGGCGAGGTGCTCGGGGTGATTGGCAACTGCGGTGTTGAGGCGAGACCAGAGTCGGTTGCGTTCGACGAAGTCGGTCACTGGATCCCGCGCCGCTTCAACATCGCCTCGATGTCGGCCAGGTCGTCGTCCACGGCCGGTGCTGAGCGCGCGTCACGCGTCGACGCCGCCTCGGGCAGCTGGCCCTTCGCGGCCCTGCCGGGGGCGAGTTGGCGGTCGCGCAGGTAGCCGGAGATGACGATCAGCACGACGCCGAAGCCGGCCAGCCCGATCCCGGTCCAGGTGATCGGGTTGAAGACCAGCCCGGTGGCCCAGTCCGCCACCGAGCCGCCGATCTCGGTGAACATCTCCAGCGTGCCGCTCAGCCATGCGGCGACCGGCAGCGTGGTGAATCCCAGCGCCCGCATGGCGGCGATGGCTCCACGTCGTCGGTAGGACACATACGTCCACACGAGTCCCAACAGGGTCAGGGTCGCGGCGAGCGCCGCCCAGGTTGCCTCGTCCACGCCACCAGACTTCCACAGTGGACAATGGTGGCGTGGAACGACACATCCCCGACCCCGGCTTCGCGGGCGACACCGGCGACGCCGACGCTCACCTGGCGACTGCGCTGGCGGCGTACGCCGCACACGAGTCGAGCCACGGTGACGTGCTGCTCGCCCTCCAGGACGCCCGCCTGCTGGTCCCGGTGGTGGCGATGCTGGGGGAGGTGGAGTACGACGACAAGGGGCTCGCGCACGACAAGACGAGCGACATGGCCGCCGTACTGATGCAGGGTGCCGACGGCCGGCTCGCGCTGCTGGCCTTCACCTCCACCGACGCGCTCGCCGCCTGGAACCCCGACGCCCGGCCCGTGCCGGTCGCGGCGAGGCTCGCCGCCCAGTCGGCAAGGCAGGAGGAGGCGGCCGCACTGGTGCTCGACATCGCCGGACCCACCACCCTGGTCGTCGAGGGCGACGACCTGGTCGCGCTCGCAGCCGGCTGGCTGCGCGCGGTGGTGGGGGAGCAGTCCGCGTGGATTGGCCCGACTCCGCACTGATCGGCTAATCTTCGGTGTTGACCGATCAGTCCCGCTTGCGGGACCGATCCACCAAGCGGAGACAGCACGTTCGTCCCCCACCCGCATCGACCGACAGGTCGTCGGGTTCCGGTCCGGATCAGGCACACGAGAATCGCAAGATTTTTTGGGCCTGACACTGGCTTCCGCTTGGGCAGAGCGGGAGCCATTGTTCATTTCGGGCCACACCGAAAGATGCAGTTCCTCCCCTGGGGTCCCACAACCACCCACACCACTGGAGGACACATCAGCACCGAGCTGCGAATCAACGAGCGGATCCGCGTTCCCGAGGTCCGGCTCGTCGGACCCAATGGCGAGACCGTCGGCATCGTGCCGACCGATCAGGCGTTGAAGCTTGCCCAAGAGGCAGACCTTGACCTGGTCGAGATCGCTCCCCAGGGACGACCGCCTGTCTGCAAGCTCATGGACTACGGCAAGTTCAAGTACGAGAACGCCCAGAAGGCTCGTGAAGCCCGTCGGAACCAGACGAACGTGATCATCAAGGAGATGAAGCTTCGTCCGAAGATCGACGCGCACGACTACGAGACCAAGAAGGGCCACGTCGTCCGCTTCCTGAAGGCCGGCGACAAGGTCAAGATCACGATCATGTTCCGCGGTCGCGAGCAGCACCGTCCCGAGCTCGGGTTCCGGTTGCTGCAGAAGCTGGCCGAGGACGTGACGGAGCTGGGCTTCATCGAGTCCTCGCCCAAGCAGGACGGCCGCAACATGATCATGGTGCTCGGCCCGCACAAGAAGAAGGCCGACGCGAAGATCGACGCCGCCGCTGCCAAGGAAGAGAAGATGGCAGAGCGGGCGGCGATGGTGGCAGCCGAGGACGCCGAGCGCGAAGCAGCGCACGCGGCCGGCCCGGTGGCCGCCAAGAAGGAACGCGGTCGTTCCGAGAACCTCGACGACGACATCGAAGCCTGACCACAGGTCAGCACGTCGTCCCCAAGACATCTGAGATCAGAGGAGACAGAGATGCCGAAGAACAAGACCCATTCCGGTGCCAGCAAGCGCTTCCGCGTGACCGGCTCGGGCAAGATCCTTCGCGAGAAGGCTGGCAAGCGCCACAACCTCGAGAAGAAGTCGTCGCGGGTCACCCGTCGACTGACGGGCACCGTCGAGGTCGCCAAGGCCGACACCCCACGCGCCAAGAAGATGCTGGGTCTCTGAGACTCCTGACTCGTCCCACTCGCACCCACACAGTCTTTGAGCAAGGAGTAAAGAAATGGCACGCGTCAAGAGGGCGGTAAACGCCCAGAAGAAGCGCCGGGTAATCCTCGAGCGCGCCTCCGGCTACCGCGGTCAGCGTTCGCGCCTGTACCGCAAGGCCAAGGAGCAGGTCACCCACTCGCTGGTCTACAGCTACAACGACCGCCGCAAGAACAAGGGCAACTTCCGCAAGCTGTGGATCCAGCGCATCAACGCCGCTTCCCGCGCGCAGGGCCTGACCTACAACCGCCTCATCCAAGGCCTCAACCTGGCTGGCATCGAGGTCGACCGCAAGATCCTGGCCGAGCTCGCCGTCAACGACGCCCCGGCCTTCGCCGCGCTCGTCGACGCCGCCAAGGCTGCGCTGCCCGAGGACGTCAACGCGCCCAAGGTCTCCGCCTGATCATGGCCTCCCCTCTGACGGTGGGCAGCGCCCGCGTCAAGGAGGCACGCAAGCTCAGCCGCCGCTCGGTCCGCACCGAGCGGCGGCTCTTCCTTGCCGACGGCCCGAAAGCCGTCGAGGGCGCGCTCGGCGTGCCTGGGTGCGTGGTGGAGGTCTTCGCGACCATCACCGGGTCGGTCGAGTACGCCGATCTGCTGAGCGCCGCTCACGTGGTGACCCCGGTCGACGACCGGGCCCTCGCGGCGTTGTCCGATGCGGTCAACCCGGCCGGCGTCGTGGCTGTGTGCCGCCACCTCGACGTACCCCTCGCCCAGCTGTTGTCGCGTTCTTCGCAGGACCAGGACGGTCGAAGGCCGGTCATCGAGCCGCGGCCGCGACTGCTTGTGATCTGTGCCGACGTCCGCGACCCCGGCAACGCCGGCACCGTGATCCGCACGGCTGATGCCGTCGGCGCGGTCGGCGTCGTCCTCGCCGGTCACTCGGTCGACCTCCACAACCCGAAGACGGTGCGCGCGAGCGTCGGCAGTGTCTTCCACCTGCCGATCGCACTGGAGTCCGACCCGGCCGTCGCGGTCGCCGCCGCCAGAGCGGCCGGCTACCGCGTCCTGGCCGCTGACGGAGCGGGGGAGGTCGACCTGTTCGCCGCCGACCTGTCCCAGCCCACGGCGTGGCTGTTCGGCAACGAGGCGTGGGGTCTTCCCGACGACCTCGCGGCGCTGGCCGACCACAGGGTCGCGATCCCGATCCACGGTCGGGCCGAGAGTCTCAACCTCTCGACGGCCGCGGCGGTGTGCCTGTATGCGAGCGCGCGGACACAGCAGCGCTGATCGCTTCTGCTCCGAGCACCTCCGCTGCCTTCGGGGCCTGCGTCGCTCACTAGACTCCCGCGGGAGTGCGGACCCCCCTCATCGCGCTCCATCCCCAGCGGAGAACCCCATGACACTGCACGGACGCCAAGGCGTAGGGATGCTGCTGGTCCTGCTGACGAGCTATCTCGCCGTCAGGACCTCGCCCGGGAGCACCGGCGTCTCCGAGTGGTGGCTGGCCTCGGGCATCGGCGCGTGCGTGATGGTGACGTCGCCCCGGCGACATGCGCCGCTGATCTTCCTGGGAGTCGTGGGACTGACCTGGGCCGGCAACGTCCTGGGTGGACGCGCAGCCGGTTCGGGGCCGTGGCTCGGGCTGGGCAACGCCGTCGAGGCCTACGTCATCGCGGTGCTGCTGACGAAGAACTGGTCGCGAGAGGCACGGCTGCACTCCTGGTCCGAGCTCCACCGCTACTTCCTGGTGGTGGGGCTGGGCAGTGCCGCCCCGGCAGTGATGTCCATGGCGCTCTCCGTCAGCATGCTCGACCGCGATGTCGGCGTCATCGCGGTGTGGGTGTTCATCAACCACTACGGCTGCAACCTGGTGCTGATGCTCCTGGTCATGAACCGGCCATCGACGCCCCGGCCGTCGATGCGAGAGGTGGCGGCTCACTTCGTCCTCCTGATCGCCGCCACCGCCATCACCTATGCCCCGGACAACTCGCAGTCGGTGGCGTTCTTGCTCACCCCCGTCGCGGTCTGGGCCGGGTCGCGGCTCCCGTCCCGCTGGGCCGTCCTGGAGCTGATCGCCCTCGGCGCCATGATCACCGGGTTCGCGCAGGCAGGGATCGGGCCGTTC
>NZ_JANPEO010000379.1:0-4861 GCF_031422975.1 Nocardioides sp.
GGCCCATGTTGATGTCGCGCATGTAGCAGCGCATCGCGGCCAGCTTCTTGAGCACCGCGTCCACCGGCTCGACCTCACCGGCCGTGAAGAGCTCGGCGAGGTACTCGACCGGGATCCGCAGGGCGTCGATGGCGGCGAACAGGTTGCCCGGGTCCTCGGCGTCCTCCCCCGTCTCGGCCACCACGTCGACGACCGGCGAGAGCGGCGGGATGTACCAGACCATCGGCATGGTGCGGTATTCCGGGTGCAGGGGCAGGGCCACCTTGTAGGTGTTGATCAGCGCGTAGATGGGAGAGCGCTGCGCGGCGTCGATCCAGTCGCGGGCGATACCGGCCTTCTCGGCCTCGCGCATCACCTCGGGGTCGAACGGGTCGAGGAAGACGTCGCGCTGGGCCTCGTAGAGCCCGTGCTCGTCCTCCATCGAGGCGGCCTCGAGCACCTTGTCGGCGTCGTAGAGCATCAGGCCGATGTAGCGCAGCCGGCCGACGCAGGTCTCGGCGCAGACGGTGGGCAGGCCCACCTCGATCCGCGGGAAGCAGAACGTGCACTTCTCGGCCTTGCCCGTGCGGTGGTTGAAGTAGACCTTCTTGTAGGGGCAGCCGGAGACGCACTTGCGCCAGCCGCGGCACTTGTCCTGGTCGACCAGGACGATGCCGTCCTCCTCGCGCTTGTAGATGGCACCGCTGGGGCAGGACGCCGCGCAGGAGGGGTTGAGGCAGTGCTCGCAGATCCGCGGCAGGTAGAACATGAAGGTCTGCTCGAACTCGAACTTCACCTTCTCGGCGATCTTGGCGAGCATCGGGTCGCGGTGCGCGTTCTCGGTGGAGCCGCCGAGGTCGTCGTCCCAGTTGGCCGACCACTCGATCTTCATGTTCTTGCCGCTGATCAGCGACTTCGGCCGCGCGACCGGAGTGTGCTCCTGGGCGGGTGCGTCGGTGAGTGTGGCGTAGTCGTAGGTCCACGGCTCGTAGTACTCGCCGATCGAGGGCAGCTTGGGGTTGGAGAAGATCGTCATCAGGTTCTTGAACCGGCCACCGCCCTTGAGCTTCATGCGGCCGCGCTTGTTGAGCTCCCAGCCGCCCTGCCACTTCTCCTGGTCCTCGTACGTGCGGGGGTAGCCCAGGCCGGGCCTGGTCTCGACGTTGTTGAACCAGATGTACTCCGTGCCGGAGCGGTTGGTCCACGCCTGCTTGCACGTCACCGAGCAGGTGTGGCACCCGATGCACTTGTCGAGGTTCATCACCATCGCCATCTGGGCCATCACGCGCATGTCAGTACTCCACGTCTTGTGAGCGCTTGCGGATGATGGTGACCTCGTCACGTTGGTTGCCGGTGGGACCGAGGTAGTTGAAGGCGAAGGTCAGCTGGGCGTACCCGCCGATCAGGTGGGAGGGCTTCACGAGCAGGCGCGTCAGGGAGTTGTGGATGCCGCCGCGCTTGCCCGACGTCTCCGCGATCGGCACGTCGATGAGCCGGTCCTGGGCGTGGTACATGTACACAGTTCCTTCCGGCATCCGGTGCGAGACGATCGCCCGGGCCACGACGACGCCGTTGCGGTTGACCGCCTCGATCCAGTCGTTGTCCTTGATCCCGACCTTGACGGCGTCCCGGTCGCTCATCCAGATGTTCTGACCGCCGCGCGACAGCGAGAGCATGAAGAGGTTGTCCTGGTACTCCGAGTGGATCGACCACTTGTTGTGCGGCGTCAGGTAGCGCACGGTGAGCCCCTCGACCTGTCCGTCCGAGCCGTCGGAGACGTTCCCGAGTGCAGGCTCCGCGAACAGGGCTGCCATGTTGAGCGGGGGTCGATACACCGGCAGGCCCTCGCCCAGCTCGGTCATCCAGTCGTGGTCGAGGTAGAAGTGCATCCGCCCGGTCAGCGTGTGCCACGGCTTCTTGCGCTCCACGTTGATGGTGAACGGGGAGTAGCGCCGCCCGCCGGTCTCGGAGCCCGACCACTCGGGCGAGGTGATCACCGGCACGGGAGGACCCTGGGTGTCGGCGAAGGTGATCTGCTTGCCCTCGTGCTCCTCGGCCAGGTCGGCGAGTCGCACGCCGGTGCGCTTCTCGAGGGTCTTGAAGCCCTGGGTGGCGAGGTGTCCGTTGGTGGTCCCGGACATCGCCAGGATCGCCTCGCACACGTGGACGTCGCGCTTGAGCGAGGGCCGTCCGTGGGCGACACCGCCGCGGACCGCGCCGTTCTTGGCCCTGAGGTAGTCGACCTGCTTGCTGAGCTCGAAGGTGACGCCCTTGGTGGTCGCGCCGAGTGTGTCGACGAGTGGCCCGAGGGCGTTCATCTTCTCCGCCACGGCACCGTAGTCGCGCTCGACCTCGACCAGCTTGGGCATCGTGACGCCCGGGATCGGCTCGCACTCGCCCTTCTTCCAGTCCCGGACGACCCCGTGCGGGTTCGCCATCGCATCGGGGGTGTCGTGCGTGAGCGGGACGGCCACCACGTCCTTGCGCACACCCAGGTGGGTGGCGGCCAGCTCGCTGAACTTCTCGGCGATCGTCTGCCAGGCGTCCCAGTCGGTGCGGGTCTGCCACGGCGGCGCGATGGCCGGGTTGAAGGAGTGCACGAAAGGGTGCATGTCGGTGGTGTTGAGGTCGTGCTTCTCGTACCAGGTGGCGGCCGGGAGGACGACGTCGGAGAAGATCGTGGTGCTCGTCTGCCGGAAGTCGATGGTCATCAGCAGGTCGAGCTTGCCCTCGGGCGCCTCGTCACGCCACGTCACGTCGACCGGGCGCTGGTCCTCGGGAGTCTCGGTGGCCCGCACCGACGAGTCGGTGCCGAGCAGGTGCTTGAGGAAGTACTCGTTGCCCTTGCCGGACGAGCCGAGCAGGTTGGCCCGCCAGATCGACAGGATGCGCGGGTAGTTCTGCGGCGCGTCCGGATCCTCGCCGGCGAAGTCGAGCTCGCCGGACTTGAGCTGCTCGACGACATACTCCCCCACCGGCTTGCCGGCGGCGGCCGCGTCGTCGCTGAGGTCGAGCGGGTTGCGGTCGAAGGTGGGGTAGGACGGCATCCAGCCCATCCGCGCGCTCTGGGCGATCACGTCGGCGGTGGACTTGCCGGCAAGCTGGCCCTTCCCCGTCGTGGCGGACAGCGTGTCGGCACCGAAGTGGTCGTAGCGGAACTGGTCGGTGTGGAGATACCAGAACGCCGTCTGGATCATGTTGCGCGGTGGCCGGTTCCAGTCGAGCGCGTTGGCGATCTGGGTGTAGCCCGTGATCGGGCGGACCTTCTCCTGTCCGACGTAGTGCGCCCAGCCGCCGCCGTTGACGCCCTGGCAGCCGGTCAGGTTGGTCAGCGTGAGGAACGCGCGATAGATCGTGTCGGAGTGGAACCAGTGGTTGGTGCCGGCCCCCATCACGATCATCGAGCGGCCCTTGGACTCCTCCGCGTTGGCGGCGAACTCCCGCCCGATCCGGGCCGCCGTCGAGGCCGGGACACCCGTGATCGCTTCCTGCCACGCAGGCGTGTACGGCGACTCCGCGTCGTCATAGCCCGTGGCCCACTCACCCGGCAGGCTCTGCCCGTCGACGGCCCGGCCGACGCCGTACTGCGCGAGCAGCAGGTCGAACACGGTGGTGACGAGGTGGCCGTCGATGCGGCGGACCGGCACACCGCGCGGCAGGTCGGCGGCCGCCCCGTCGGGGGTGTCGAAGCGCGGCATGCGCACCAGGGCGGTCTCACCTCCGGTGCTGTCGAGCAACGAGAGCTGCGGGTCGACGTCACCGAGCTCGAGGTTCCACCTGCCGACACCGGAGTCGCCGTAGCGGTGGCCGAGCGACCCGTTCGGCACCACGGGCTCGCCGGTGCGCGAGTCGATGAGGACGGTCTTGAACGCGGCGTTCTCCTCGTCGACATCGGTCGCGTCGAGGTCCGACGCGGTCAGGAACTTGCCTGCAGTGAGCTGCCCGTCCACCCCCTCGTCGAGCTTCACGAGGTAGGGCAGGTCGGTGTAGGTCTTGACGTAGTGGGTGAAGTAGGGCGTGTCCCGGTCGACGAAGAACTCCTTGAGCACGACGTGCCCCATCGCCATGGCCAGCGCGGCGTCGGTGCCGGGCCTGGCCGGCAGCCACTCGTCCGCGAACTTCACGTTGTCGGCGTAGTCGGGGGCGACCGCGACGACCTGCTGGCCGCGGTAGCGCGCCTCGGTCATCCAGTGCGCGTCGGGCGTGCGGGTGACCGGGAGGTTGGAGCCCCACATGATCAGGTAGCCGGCGTTCCACCAGTCGCCCGACTCCGGGACGTCGGTCTGGTCGCCGAAGACCTGCGGAGAGGCGACCGGCAGGTCGGCGTACCAGTCGTAGAAGCTCAGCATCGAGCCGCCGATGAGGTTCACGAACCGGGCGCCCGACGCATGCGAGACCATGGACATCGCCGGAATCGGCGAGAAGCCCGCCACCCGGTCCGGGCCGTACTTCTTGATCGTGTGGACGTGGGCGGCCGCGACGATCTCGCTGGCCTCCTCCCAGGTGGCGCGCACCAGGCCACCCTTGCCCCGGGCGGACTTGTAGGCCTTCGCGCGCTGCGGGTTCTCGACGATGTGCGCCCAGGCGCGCACCGGGTCACCGTCGTGCTGGGCCTTGGCCTCGCGGAACATCTGGAGCAGGACTCCACGCACGTAGGGGTAGCGGACCCGCGTCGGGGAGTAGGTGTACCAGGAGAAGGCCGCGCCCCGGGGGCACCCGCGCGGCTCGTACTCCGGGCTGTCCGGACCGACCGACGGGTAGTCCGTCTGCTGGGACTCCCAGGTGATGATCCCGTCCTTGACGTAGACCTTCCACGAGCACGACCCGGTGCAGTTGACGCCGTGCGTGGAGCGGACGACCTTGTCATGACTCCACCGGTCCC
>NZ_JANPEO010000380.1:0-2731 GCF_031422975.1 Nocardioides sp.
ATCACCGCGGTGAAGGAGGGATTGTCGGGCGTGTGCGCGTTGCGGTAGCGCGTCGACCAGCCCTCGACCTGGCGCCGGACGTAGCCGGTCCCCCTGCCGAGCTCCGCGAGGCCCGCTGCCTTGGGGTCGACGGAGTGGAGCTCGGCGTAGACCTCGACGACGTTGAGACAGAGCTGTCGCGCCTGCTCGGCGGACAGCGGCACGTCGGCCGGCCAGGTGCTGCGCGGGATGAGTCCCTCGATGCGCTCCATGGCGTAGAAGTCCCCGCCGAGCACGGATGGGTCGTCGCAGAAGCCGACCATCGCGGCGACGTAGGGGAAGACCGGCGCCAGCGCGGACTGGATGACGAACTCGCGGTGCATGTCGTGCGCGCCCCTGGCCTTGGTGCCCTGCGGGGCACGACGCAGGATCAGGTCACGCGCCGGGTAGCGGAGCAGGTAGGTCAGGTTGGACGCGCCGCCGGAGAACTGGCGCACCTCCGGCGTGCCGTCGAGGCGGATCGGGTCGCTGGCGTGGGCTCGCAGCCAGTCGGCCACGACGTCGACGTCGAAGGCGTCCTCCTCGCGGACCGCGCGAGCGCCGTCGCCGGTTGCCGGGGACGTCATGACATCGCGTCCAGCCGTGCCGCCTGGTGCCGCATCACCTCGTCGTACGCCGCCCGGTCGGCCCACTTCAGGAAGTAGGCCCGGCGAGCCGCCTCGTCGGGCACGATCACGTCGTCACCGGCGTCCATCCCGGCCAGCACGGCCGCGGCGATGTCGTCGGCGGTGACCTTCGAGTTCTCCACCAGCCCGGCGATGACGGCGCCGATGGCCTCGTCCTGGCCCTGCATCGAGTCCCTCAGGTTGGTGCGGAAGTAGGACGGACACACGACGCTGGCGCGCACGCCGTACGCCGCCAACTCGTGACCGCACGTCTCGGTGAAGGCCACGACGGCGGCCTTGACCGCGTTGTAGGAGCCCATCCCGCCCGGGTGCACGAGGCCGGCCAGCGAGGCGACGTTGACGATGTGGCCGGACCGCTGCGCCTTGAGCATCGGCGTGAAGGTCTGGACGCCGCGGACGACGCCGAAGAGGTTGATCTCGGTGATCCAGCGCCAGTCGTCCAGCGAGCAGAGCTCGATCCGGCCGCCGCCGGCGACGCCCGCGGTGTTGTCGAGCACGTCGAGCCCGCCCCAGCGCTCCTCGACACCGGCCAGGGCCCTCGCCCAGTCGGCCTCGGAGGTGATGTCGAGGACCAGGTCGATGCCGTCAGCGCCGACCCGGTCGGTGGTGAGCACCTCGTCGCCCCGGGCGCGGAAGGCGGCACTGAGCGCCGCACCGAGCCCGGAGGCCGCGCCGGTGACGAGCACGCGGCTCATCGGCGCTTCCCCAGCTCGATCTTGGCGATCACGTTGCGGTGCACCTCGTCCGGTCCGTCGGCCAGCCGGAGGGAGCGAGCGCCGACGTAGGCCGCTGCGAGCGGGAAGTCGTCGGTCATGCCGGCGCCGCCATGGAGCTGGATCGCCATGTCGATGACGTCGAGCGCCATGTTGGGCACCTCGACCTTGATCTCACTGACGGCCGAGACCGCCTCCGTCGACATGCCTTGGTCCAGCAGCCACGCGGCGTGCATGACCAGGAGGCGCGAGCGGTTGATGGCGATCCGGGCATCGGCGATGCGCTCCCGGTTGCCGCCGAGGTTGGCCAGCGGCTTGCCGAAGGCGGTGCGGCTCAGCGCGCGGTCGCAGGCCAGCTCGAGGGCACGCTCGGCGAGACCGATGGCGCGCATGCAGTGGTGGACCCGACCGGGACCGAGTCGACCCTGGGCGATCTCGAACGCGCGGCCCTCGCCGAGCAGGATGTTGGCGACGGGCACGCGCACGTTGTCGAAGGACACCTCGCCGTGGCCGAGCGGCTCGTCGTAGTAGCCCATCGTGGTGAGCATCCGCTCGACCGTGACGCCGGGCGCATCGCGGGGGACCAGCACCATCGTGTGGCGCGAGTGCCGGTCGGCGTCGGGGAGGCTCAGCCCCATGAACACCAGGATCTTGCACTCGGGGTTGCCGATGCCGGTGGAGAACCACTTGCGGCCGTTGATGACGACCTCGTCGCCGTGGACCACCGCGGTGGCCTCCATGGTGGTCGCGTCCGAGGAGGCGACGTCGGGCTCGGTCATGCAGAAGGCGCTGCGGATCTCGGCCCGAAGTAGCGGCTCGAGCCACTGCTTCCTCTGCTCGTCGGTGCCGTACTTGAGCAGCACCTCCATGTTGCCGGTGTCGGGCGCGTTGGAGTTGAAGACCAGCGGCGCGAGGAACGAGCGACCCATCACCTCGGCGAGCGGGGCGTAGTCGACGTTGGTCAGCCCCTCCCCGCCGTCGGTGCCGAAGTCTGCGGCGTACGACCCGGCATGCTCCGCGGGCAGGAAGAGGTTCCACAGTCCCTGCTCGCGGGCCTTGGCCTGCAGCTGCGTGATCCGCGGGTCGGGCGTCCAGTTGTCGCCGCCGCTCTCGCGGGCCCGGGTGATCCGTTCGTGCATGTCGGCCTCGAGGGGCTCGATCTCGGTGTCCATGAAGGCACGCACGCGCTCCTGGAGGTCGGCGGCACGCGGGGAGAGGGAGAAGTCCATGGGTTGACCTTAGCCACATTGTTGAGCAATGCTCAATAGTGTGTCCGAGACCGTACGCCGACGGCTGAGCGCCGACGACCGCCGCCGCCAGCTCGTCGGCATCGGTCTGAGCCGGATCATCGAC
>NZ_JANPEO010000381.1:0-3268 GCF_031422975.1 Nocardioides sp.
CGTCCGGACCTGCGACGCGCCGGAACAACTCGTGACCCAGACGTGCCCGCAGGGATGGCATGCCCCGACCCTACGAGGGGGGTGGAAAGGGGCGGATCTGGCAGGCTGGTCGCCATGATGATCCGTCCCGCGGAGCTCGCCGCGATCAAGGCCGGCACCGTCGATCTCGCGTTCCGTCGCTGGGCCAGGCCGCGGGTGGTGGCGGGGACCAGGATGCGTACGGCGGTGGGACTCGTGGAGGTCTCGTCGGTCGACAGGGCCGGCCGGATCACTGTCGAGGACGCCCGGCGAGCGGGCGCGGCCTCGCTCGCGGCGCTCAAGCAGGCACTGGCCGCGCGGCCGGGCGACCCCGCGTGGCGCATCGGTCTGGCCTACGTCGGCCCCGATCCGCGCGAGGCGCTGCGCGAACAGGTCCCCGACGCGTCCGAGATCGCGCAGATCGACGCCCGGCTGGCGAGGTTGGACAAGGCTGCGGCGTACGGCGCCTGGACCCGCCAGACCCTGGAGCTGATCGACCTCAACCCGACCGTGCGGGCCCCTGACCTGGCCGCGCAGGTCGGTCGGGAGACGGCCGACTTCAAGAAGGACGTCCGCAAGCTCAAGGAGCTCGGCCTGACCGAGTCGCTCGACATCGGCTACCTGCTGTCGCCCCGCGGGCAGGCCGTCGTCGATGCCGGACTGCCGGCGCCGCGGGAGCGCAGCCCGCACCCGGAGGGCACCAGGCTGCCCAGGCTCGGCGCGCCCGCGACCCGGGCCCTGCGCGCGGCCGAGATCACGACCCTCGAGCAGGTCGCCGCGCTGACGGAGGCCGAGCTCGCCGCCCTGCATGGCGTGGGCCCGATCGCGATCGACCGCCTGCGCGACGCACTTGTCGACAGGGGCCTCGCCTTCGCGTCGGGCTGAGACGAGGTCAGTGCACCAGCAGTCCGACGCCCAGGGCGCCCATGAGCACCGCGATGGCGGAGTCCAGGACTCGCCACGCCGACGGCTTGGCGAACACGCCACGCAGGGCACGGGCTCCGAAGCCCAGGGTCGGGAACCACGCTGCGCTGGCCGTCAGTGCGCCCGCGCAGAACCACCAGCGCTGGTCGCCGAAGCTGTTGGCGACGGTGCCGAGCATCAGGATCGCGTCGAGGTAGAAGTGCGGGTTGAGCCAGGTCAGGGCCAAGGTGAGCAGCACCGCGCGACGCGCGGTCATCTTGGTGCCGCCCTCCGCGTCGAGGGCCGCCGGGCGCCAGGCGCGCAACGCTGACTGGACGCCGAAGGCGAGGAGGTAGAGCCCCCCGCCGATCTGCGCGACCGGCAGGACCGCCGGCCAGCGCTCGAGGACGACACCGAAGCCGGCCACGCCGATGGTGACGGCGAACAGGTCCGAGACCATGCACACGAGGATCACGGGCAGCACGTGCTCACCGCGGATGCCCTGTCGGAGGACGAACGCGTTCTGCGCGCCGACGGCCACGATCAGGGCGAAGCCGGTGACCACACCGGTAACGAAGATGCTCAACATGCTCAGAACGGTAGGCCCGAACGCGTCTTCAATCCAGCGAAGTATATTGAGGAATCATTAGACTCTCTAATTATGAAAGACGTCACCCAGATCGATCCTGTGGCCCTGCGCACACTGGCCACCGCTGTCAGGCTCGGGACCTTCGAGGCCACGGCCCGCGCCCTCCACGTCACACCGTCCGCGGTGAGCCAGCGGATCAAGGCCCTCGAGACGCACGTGGGTCGGGTGCTGGTGCACCGGGTCAAGCCGCTGGAGGCCACCGAAGCCGGCCACGTCCTGGTCCGACTGGCCGCCCAGACGGAGCTGCTGGAGCGCGAGGCGGTGGCGGAGCTGCTCGAGGGTGAGGAGCCCGGCGAGGACGACCCGTTCGTGGCGGTGCCTATCGCCGTCAACGCCGACGCCCTCTACACCTGGCTGATCGACGCCCTCGTCGAGGTCCAGTCGGCGCACCGGGTGACCTTCGAGATCGTCCGCGAGGACCAGTCCCGCACGACCGAACGGCTGCGCCGCGGCGACGTGATGGCGGCCGTGACCTCTGACCCCAGGCCGGTGCCCGGCTGTCGCGTGGTGCGCCTCGGCTCGATGCGCTACCGCGCGGTCGCCACCCCGGACTGGATGGCGGCCCATCTCCCGGACGGTCCGGTCTCCGTGGCGCTGGGGCGAGCGCCGGTCATCGCCTTCGACCGCAACGACACCCAGCAGCACGACTTCCTGCGCAAGGTGACGCGTCGACACCTGACGCCGCCGGTGACGTGGATCCCGTCCGTCGGCGAGTTCGACAACGCCGTACGCCGCGGCATGGGGTGGGGGATGATCCCGGAGGTGCAGGTCCGGGCCGACCTCGACCGCGGCGGCCTCGTGGAGGTGGTGCCGGGGCGGCACAGCGACGTCCCGCTGTTCTGGCAGCACTGGCGCCTGGAGTCGCCGCTGATGGCGGACCTGACGGCCGCGATCACCGGCTCCGCTCGCGGGTGGCTGAGGTGAGGCTCAGAGCACCTTGGAGAGGAACGTCTGGGTGCGCTCGTGCTGGGGGTTGCCCAGCACCTCGCGGGGGTCGCCCTCCTCGACGATGATGCCGTCGTCCATGAAGACCAGCTTGTTGCCGACCTCGCGGGCGAAGCCCATCTCGTGGGTGACGACCATCATCGTCATGCCCTCGGAGGCCAGGTCCTTCATCACGGCGAGCACGTCGCCCACCAGCTCGGGGTCGAGCGCCGACGTCGGCTCGTCGAACATGATCATGTCGGGATCCATCGAGAGCGCCCGGGCGATGGCCACACGCTGCTGCTGCCCGCCGGAGAGGTGTGCCGGGTAGGCGTCCTCGCGGTCCGCGAGGCCGACCTTCTCCAGGTTCTTGCGGGCCACCTCGACCGCCTCGGCCTTCGTGCGCCCCTTCACCTTCTGCTGCGAGATGGTGAGGTTGCGCAGCACCGTCATGTGCGGGAACAGGTTGAACTGCTGGAAGACCATGCCGATGCGTGAGCGGAGCCTGTCGATGTCGGCGTCGGGATCGGTGATCTCGTCGCCCGCGACGTAGATCTTGCCGCTGGTGGGCGTCTCCAGCATGTTGACGCAGCGCAGCAGGGTCGACTTGCCGGAGCCGGACGGCCCGATGACGCAGACGACCTGACCGGTGGCGACGTGGAAGTCGATGCCCTTGAGCACCTCGTTGGCGCCGAAGTACTTGTGGAGGTCCTGGACGTCGATCGCGGCGGTGGTGCGGTCGGCTTCGGTGTGGTCATTGGTCATCAGCGGGCC
>NZ_JANPEO010000382.1:0-2236 GCF_031422975.1 Nocardioides sp.
CGAGCTCGCGCAGGCCGCGGACGATCTCGATGAGGCGGACGGCGAGCGCCTCGCTGAGCCCGGTGTCCTTGGAGTTGATGATCTCCAGCTCGCGCTGCGCCTCGGGGTAGTCGAGGAACAGGTGCAGGCAGCGGCGCTTGAGCGCGGCGGACAGGTCGCGGGTGTTGTTGGACGTGAGTACGACGTAGGGAAGTTGCTTGGCCTTCACCGTGCCGACCTCGGGGATGGAGATCTGGAACTCCGACAACAGCTCGAGGAGCACAGCCTCGAGGGCCTCGTCGGCGCGGTCGACCTCGTCGATCAGCAGCACGACCGGCTCCTCGGAGTCGATCGCCTCCAGCAACGGGCGGGGCGCGAGGAAGCGCTCCGAGAAGAAGACGCTGTCCTGCTTGGCGATCCGCTCGACCGCCTCGTTGAGATCCGCGGCGTCCTCGACGACCTGGCCGATCTTCTCGCGCAGGATCTGGGTGTAGAGCATCTGCTTGCCGTAGTCCCACTCGTAGAGGGCCTTGGTCTCGTCCTGGCCCTCGTAGCACTGCAGCCGGATCAGCCGCCGGCCGGTGACGGCGGCGAGACTGGTCGCGAACTGGGTCTTGCCCACGCCGGCCGGTCCTTCGAGCAGGACCGGTTTGCCCAGCCGGGTCTGGAGGAACACCGTCGTCGCGAGCCGATCGTCTGCCAGGTAGCCGGCTTCGCGGAAGCGTTCGAGGGCGTGCGCGACGTCATCGAACTCGCCTTCGCCGGCGGCATTGCGCGGATCCGTGTTCACTGGCGCTCCCTCGAACGTGGTGTGGATGGGGTCCGGACCGGGCAGCACGGCGATCGCTGCCCGGTCCGGCGTACAGGGGTGAACCGGCCTCAGGAAAGGAGGTCGTCCAGGTCACCGTTCATGCAGTGCTCGATGACGGGGCGAACCGTCTCGAAGGTGCACTCCTTGGCGTTGCCCGGGGTGCAGGCGTCACCGAGGACGTGGTTGGTGATGCGGTCCACGTCTTCCTTGTCACCGGTGATCACCTTGGCGTTCTCGTAGAACTTCGTCGGGCCCTGGCCCAGCCGGTTCTTCGAGTAGCTGTCGGCGGTGACGTCGGTGAACTTCTCCGGGATGCCCACGTCGCGCAGCAACCGGATCGAGGCAGCGAGTGCGGCGTCGGCTGCCTGCGGCTTGGTCATGCCGCGGGTGTCGATGCCCATCGCCTCGGCGATGTCGGCGAAACGGCCGTACGCCGCCGACATGTTGAACGCCCACACGCGGGGCAGCGCGATGGCGTTGTTCAGGCCGTGGTGCGTGTCGTAGAAGGCACTCACCGCGTGCGACGTCGAGTGGATGATGCCCAGACCGCCGGAGTTGAACGCCTGGGCGGCGATGTACTGCGCGTACATCATGCCCTCGCGTCCGGCGAGGTCCTGGCCGTTCCACACCGCTGCCCGGAGGTGCTCCGACGTCAGCTTGATGGCGTGCAGCGCGTTGCCGAGCGACGGCTGGAAGTTGATCCGGGAGACGTACGGCTCACTGGCGTGCGCGAGCACGTCGAAGCCGCACTGCGCGGTGTAGTCGACCGGGCAGTCGAAGTAGAGCACCGGGTCGTCGATCGCCAGGGACGTGACTGACGCATCGTCGAAGGCGACGTACTTGTGCGGGTTGTCGGGGTCGGTCGTAGTGTCGGTGATGACGTAGGCCCACGAGGTCTCCGAGCCGGTGCCGGCCGTGGTGGAGACCGCGATGTGCGGCGGGTTCTTCGGGTTCTCGGACATGTTGAAGCCCTCGAACTCGTTCACGTTGCGACCGTCGTGCGCCACCGAGACACGAGCGCCCTTGCAGGCATCGTGGGACGAACCGCCACCGATGGAGACGAACGAGTCGCACTCGTTCTCCTGGTACAGCGCCACGGAGTCCATGACGTTGTAGTCCTTCGGGTTGGACTCGACCTTGTCGTAGACCACGACCTCGAGGCCGTGGTACTTCATCGACTCCACGATCTTGTGCACGATGTCGGTGCCGCGCAGGCCCGACGTCATGACCAGCGTCTTGCGGAAGCCGAGCTTGAGCGCCTCGGGCCCGATCATCTCGTGCGCGCCGGGTCCCATCAATGCCCGTGGGAACGGGTGGAACTCCTTGATGGGGAACGGTTTGAGCAGTTCGTCGACCTGCATGGATGACCTCCTGGGGCGGATATCGGACTGCTTCGGACGCTAGGTGCGGCGTCGGACCGCGGCCAGACGAGGATCCGCATACGGG
>NZ_JANPEO010000383.1:0-2023 GCF_031422975.1 Nocardioides sp.
GAGCAGCGCGGCCGCGGCGCCGAGGATCCCCCGCTCGCCGAGGTTGCGCAGCATCCGGAAGCACTCCTCCGCCGGTGGCATCTCCTCGGACGCTTCCAGGGCCAGGACGCAGCCTTCGTAGGCCGACACCGGATGCAGCCAGCGACCGACGGCAAGCGTCGCCTCGACACTCTCCAGGCACCCGCCCCACACCTGCCCCGCCACCGACCGGGCCGGCCCGGACCACTGCCACGTCGAGGCGGGGAGGTCCGGTGGAGCGTCGAGGAGTGCGGAGGGCGAAGCCCAGTCGAGCCCGACGTCGAAGGTGCGCGGCGGCGCGGCGAGCACAACGTCTCCGCCGAACAGCGCGGCCCGCAAGGACTCCAGGTGCAACGGGTCGACCCGCGGACCCGGCCCGAGGTGGACCGCGGTCGAGCCGCCGTACACCCCACCGACACCGTGGAACCACAGCCAGTTGGAGAGGTTCGTGTTGTCGCTGTAGCCCAGGAACCGCTTGGGGTGAGCCAGCATCCGCGCAGGGTCGAGATGCCGCAGCACGGTGATCTGGTCGTCGCCGCCGATGGTCGCCATCACTGAGCCGATCGACTCGTCCTCGAAGGCGAGCATCAGGTCCTCCGCCCGCTCCTCCGGCGTGCCCTGCACGCGCGTGAACGGGAACTCCACCGGCTCCAGGCCGAGGTCGCGGATCCGCGACAGAGCCTGCTCGTGGATGGCTGGGAACACCGCAGGAGCGCACCACGCGGGTGATACGACCGCGACGCGGTCGCCGGGGCGCACGGGTGGCGGCAGGACGACGTGGAAGACCATCGAGCCAGTCAACCACCGCGCGTCAGCGCGGCAGACCCAATATCCGCTCCGCCGCGACGTTGCGCAGGATCTGCGTCGTACCGCCCGCGATCGACAGGCAGCGCGTCACCAGCATCTCGTGCACCGCGGCCCGCGCCTCCTCGCCGTCGAGCAGCACCGACGTCCCGAGCAGCTCGACGAGCAGCTCGGAGGCCTCCTGTCGATTGCGGACGCCGAGCAGCTTGGCCACACTCGACTCGGCACCCGGAGACTGCCCGGCCAGGGACTTCATCGTCGACCGCACGCCGAGCAGCGAGCACACCGTGGCGAGCGCGACCTGGTGCCCGACCCGAGCACGGTCCGACGCCGACGAGCCCACCGCCGCCACGCAGCCCTCGGTGCTGACGCCGAGCCTGCTGCCGGCCATCGCCACCCGTTCGTTGGACAGCGTGGTGCGTGCCAGCTTCCAGCCGTCGCCGGGCGCACCGACGACCAGCTCGTCCGGCACGAACACGTCGTCGAGGAAGACCTCGTTGAACAGTGCGTCCCCGGTCAGCTCCCGCAGCGGGCGGATGTCGATGCCCTCGCTGGCCATGTCGACCAGGAAGTAGGTGATGCCCTGGTGCTGCGCTGCGTCCGGATCGGTGCGCGCCAGGCAGATCGCCCACTCGGCCTCCTGCGCCAGCGAGGTCCACACCTTCTGCCCGGTCAGCCGCCAGCCCGCGCCGTCGCGGACCGCGCGGGTCCGCAGCGACGCCAGGTCCGATCCCGCTCCCGGCTCCGAGAACAGCTGGCACCATGTGACCTCGCCGAGCAGCGACGGCCGCACGAACCGCTCCTGCTGCTCATCGGTGCCGTGCTCCAGGATCGTCGGCACCGCCCAGCCGGCGATCTTGAGGTCCGGCCGGGAGATCCCGGCAGCCGCAAGCTCCTGGTCCACCACGAGCTGCGTCACCGCGTCCGCTCCCATGCCGTACGGCGCGGGCCAGTGCGGCATCAGCAGGCCGGTCGACACCAGGCCCGCCCTGACCTCGGCCCGGTCGGGCGCGGAGACGGAGGCCACGAGCGAGCGGATGGCCGGCCGGACGTCCGAGTCCCGGCCGTCGAGGTCGAGGCTCAGCCGGCGTCGCTGGCCCGCGACCGCCAGGGCAGCCAGCCGGGACGCCGCATCATCCGACGACCCGACCAGGGCGCGCAGCGAGAGCGCCCGGCGCAGGTAGAGGTGCGCGTCGTGCTC
>NZ_JANPEO010000384.1:0-3753 GCF_031422975.1 Nocardioides sp.
CCGGGGCCCCGCCCCCCCCACACCGGGGCCCCCGCGTCCCCGCGCGCCATGTGGTGGTTCCGGCCCCCCCCCCCGGGGGGCGACGGCCCCGGGGGGGTGCCCCATGGCCCCCGCGTCTACGCCGATGGTGCGGATCAGCACGTCGCGCACCCACTCGGGGCGGAACATCACGTCCTCCCAGATGAAGCGGAGGACCGTCCACCCGTCGGCGACGAGCAGCGTGTAGCGCCGGACATCCTTGCGAAATCCTTCGCGCACCGCGTGGAACTCGAACGAGTCGCACTCCACGACGATGCGCCGCTCCCGGTCGACCAGGTCGGGGCGAGCCCAGCAGTGGGCTGACGAGATGACGACCTGGGGTTCGACGTGCAACCCCGGGACGGTGTTGCAGATGGCGCGCGTGGCCGACTCGAAGGCATTGGCCGCCTCGCCCCGCGCAGCCCGGCCGACGCGTTGAGCCTTCGCCTCACCACGCCCCCGCACCGTCGCCATGGCCCGACGGAGCGTGGCGTGCTCGCCGTGGCGAAGGGCGGAATCCGCAATCACCAGTGCCTCGTCGTCCGGCAGCAGGCGCAGGCACTGTGCGAGGGTGAGCTCGCGGCTGGTCGCCCCATCGGTGACGTCGTCGAGTCTCAGATCGCCACGATGCACGATCAGCTTGTCTCGCCACTTCGTGGGGATGTTGCGATGACGCGGGAAGGTGACGTGGGGCTTGTCCGGAGCCAGTTTGACCTCCCAGCCGTGATGAAGGGCGGCACTGGAGAGGCTGAGCACGCCATTGGCGCCGTGCGCGATGCTGACCGCTTCGCCCACCTCCGGCAGGGTGTAGCGACCGTGGCCGGCGCGAACGATCCCACCCTCGCGCAACGCCCGATCGACGTCGAGGCGAGTCGTCGCCGCGATGAGGGCTGCCCGGGTGGAGAGTCCTCCCGAGCGCTCGATCACGGTGGCCGCGTCCATGGCACGAGCATGCGCGATGTCGCCGTACCCGCGCTGGCCCCATCCACAGGCACGTAGACGCGCGGACGTTGGTCCAGCTCCGGAGAGTGGCTCACGCTGAGCCGACCCGCCCGGGACGAGCAATGTCCGCGTGTCTACGCGGGCACCTCAGACGAGCGCGCGGTAGATGTCGAGAGTCCGTGCCGCGATCGCCGGCCAGCCGAACGACTCGATCGCCCGCTGCCGACCCGCCCGGCCGCGCTCGGCGGCGCGATCGGGGTCGCTCACCGCGTCGACGAGCGCCGCGGCCAGGTCGGCGACGTACTGCTCGGGGTGCAGGGGCGTGCCCGTGCCGTCCGTCGCCTGCTCGATCGGGACGAGCCAGCCCGTCTCCCCGTCGAGGACGACCTCGGGGATGCCGCCGGTCGCGGTGGCGACGACGGCGGTCTCGCAGGCCATCGCCTCCAGGTTGACGATGCCGAGCGGCTCGTAGATGGACGGGCAGGCGAAGACGGTCGCGGCGGTGAGCAGTGCGACCACGTCGGGGCGCGGCAACATCTCCGCGATCCACACCACGCCGGTGCGGGTCTCGGCCAGCTCGTCGACGAGCCCGCGCACCTCGGCCTCGATCTCGGGGGTGTCGGGCGCGCCGGCGCACAGCACCAGCTGTACGTCCGGTGGCAGCTGGGCCGCGGCGCGCAGGAACAGCGGCAGGCCCTTCTGTCGGGTGATGCGGCCGACGAAGATCACGCTCGGGCGATCCGGATCGAGGCCGAGCTCGCGCACCCGGTCGGGGTTGTGGACGGGGGACCAGTCGGTGGTGTCGATGCCGTTGTGCACCACGTGCACGCGTGCGGGGTCGACCGAGGGGTAGCTGCGCAGGACGTCGTCACGCATCGCCGCGCTCACGGCCACGATCCCGGCCGCGCCCTCGTAGGCCGTCCTCTCCACCCAGCTCGACAACGCGTAGCCACCGCCGAGCTGCTCGGCCTTCCACGGCCGCATCGGCTCGAGCGAGTGCGCGGACACCACGTGCGGGATGCCGTGCATCAGCCCGGCCAGGTGGCCGGCCATGTTGGCGTACCAGGTGTGCGAGTGGACGAGGTCCGCCCCGGCGCAGTCGTCGACCATCGCGAGGTCGACACCGAGCGTCCGGATGGCGGGGTTGGCGCCGGCGAGCGACTCTGGTTCGGCGTACGCCGACGTGCCGGCCTCGTCACGAGGAGCACCGAAGCATCGCACGCGGGCGTCGATGCCGGGCTGGGCTCGCAGGGCCCGGACGAGCTCGGCGACGTGCACGCCGGCGCCACCGTAGACCTCGGGCGGGTACTCCTTGCTGAGGACGTCGATTCGCATAGCCGAGAACTTACTCGGGGCGAAGGGTGGTCGTGTGCTGCTCCGCACCACTAGTTTCGGGACATGACTTCGCCGGGCCGCAAGAAGATCCTCGCCATCGTCCTTGCCGGCGGTGAGGGCAAGCGGCTGATGCCGCTCACCGCAGACCGGGCCAAACCCGCCGTCCCGTTCGGCGGCATCTACCGGCTCATCGACTTCGCCCTGTCCAACGTCGTCAACTCGGGCTACCTCAAGGTGGTCGTGCTGACGCAGTACAAGTCGCACAGCCTCGACCGGCACGTCACGACCACATGGCGGATGTCGAACCTGCTCGGCAACTACGTCACCCCGGTGCCGGCGCAGCAGCGCGTGGGCAAGCGGTGGTATCTCGGCAGCGCCGATGCGATCTTCCAGTCGCAGAACCTCCTGGTCGACGAGCAGCCCGACATCGTGGTCGTCGTGGGCGCCGATCACGTCTACCGGATGGACTTCGCCCAGATGGTCGAGGCGCACGTCGAGTCCGGCGCGGGCTGCACGGTGGCGGCGATCCGGCAGCCGATCTCGCTGGCCGACCAGTTCGGCGTCATCGACATCGATCCCCAGTCGCCCGACCGGATCCGCGCCTTCCTGGAGAAGCCGACCGATCCGATCGGCCTGCCCGACGCCCCCGACCAGGTGCTGGCCTCGATGGGCAACTACGTGTTCAACGCCGACGCCCTCGTCGACGCAGTCACCCGCGATGCCGAGCTCGAACGCTCCAAGCACGACATGGGCGGCGACATCGTCCCGTGGTTCGTCGACCGCACCGAGTCCGCCGTCTACGACTACAAGGACAACGACGTGCCGGGCTCCACCGACCGCGATCGTGGCTACTGGCGCGACGTGGGGACGATGCGCTCCTACTACGACGCGCACATGGATCTCGTGTCGCCGCTGCCGGTCTTCAATCTCTACAACAAGGACTGGCCGATCTTCACCAGCTACGGCCCCCATCCGCCCGCGAAGCTCGTCGAGGGTCACACCGGCGGGTCGGTGACGACCTACAACTCGATCCTGTCGCCGGGTGTCGTGGTCAGTGGCGGCAGTGTGAGCCAGTCGGTGCTGTCGCCGTCGGTCTACGTCCAGGAGGGCGCCGAGGTCTCCGACTCCGTGCTCATGGACGGTGTCCGCATCGGCGAGGGCGCGATCGTGCGCAACGCCATCCTCGACAAGGGCGTCGTGGTGCCGCCGGGTGTCCGGATCGGCGTCGACCCCGAGGAGGACCGGGAGCGCGGGTTCGTGGTCGAGGACGGCCTCACCGTGCTGGCCAAGCAGCAGCAGGTGCCGACCAGCGACTAACTGTAGTTCCCCGTGACGTTGTGAACGCGGTCGGCGGGGACGAGGCCTCCGATGCCGGTATGGGGTCGGTGATGATTGTAGAAGTGGAGCCAGTCCGCATACGTGGCTGAGCGGGCATCGTCGGACAGGTAGGTATGGGCG
>NZ_JANPEO010000385.1:0-7521 GCF_031422975.1 Nocardioides sp.
GGCGGCATGGGCGGCATGGACTTCTGAGTCCACGCTCGCTCCTGATCCACAGCAGGGCCCTCGTCCTCGGACGGGGGCCCTGCTCCATTTGCCTGGTACGCCGCCGGCCTGGCCGCGCAACTGGCGGCGTACGACAGTGAAATCGGCGATGTCGATGTCGGCCGCCGCCAGTTCGTTGTCAGAGTGCGGCCATGCACTCCGTCCAGCTGAGTCGCTCATCGTCCCTCGCTTCGGCACCGTGCGCCTATGGCTCGAGGTCGAGGCGATCGCCGTACGACGACAAGGAGACCGATGAACCGCGAGATTCAGGTGAGAGGCACGATGGCAACTGTGACACTGATCCCGCAGAGCCGCCCGTTGACGGCGGCCGACCTCGAGTCGTACTGGGTGGTCGATCCCGAGCGGCCCGCGATCACGGCCTGGCAGTTGATCGAGGGCGCGTACGTCGAGGTGGCCAGCGTCGAGGCAGATCAGGCCCTCCGGGTCGAGGCGCTGTTCCCACTGGCCCTCGCCCCGTCCGACCTCGTGCGTTGACGACCGGACTCCTGCTCGCCGCCGGGGCCGGCGCTCGGATGGGCACCCCGAAGGCGCTGGTGCACGACCCCGACGGCACGTCCTGGCTGCGGCGCTCCGTGCACGTGCTGACCCAGGGCGGCTGCCAGCGGGTGTACGTCGTGCTGGGCGCGGCGGCCGAGGAGGCGCGGCCGCTCCTGGCCGGCCTGCCGGTCGAGGTGGTCGTCGCCGAGGACTGGGCCGACGGGATGGGGGCCAGCCTGTGCGCTGGCCTGGCCGCGATCGGCCCGCGAGGCGCCGTACTCGTGTCGCTGGTCGACCTTCCCGACGTCGGGCCCGAGGTGGCCGCCCGGGTGCTGGCGACGGGTGCCGGGCTCGCGCGGGCGACGTACGACGGGCGGCCCGGGCACCCGGTGCTGATCGGTGCGGACCACCTCGAACCCCTGATGGCGACACTCCACGGTGACGTGGGCGCGCGCGGCTACCTCGAGGCGCACGACGTCGCGCTGGTCGAGTGCGGCGACCTGGCGACCGGGGTCGACGTCGACCGCCGGTGAAGCCAACGCCGCACCAACGTGTGTGGTCGTAACCTGACCGACATGGACCTCGAGACCGATGCGATGCAGTCCCCCGCCGACATCGCCGCGCGTCTCGGTGCGACCGGTTACCTCGCCGACGACGAGCTCGCGACCGTGCTGTTCCTGACCATGCGGATGCAGCGCCCCCTCCTGCTGGAGGGTGAGCCCGGCACCGGCAAGACCGCGCTCGCCGAGGCGTTGGCCCTCAGCCTCGACCTGCCCCTGATCCGGCTGCAGTGCTACGAGGGCATCGACGCCACCCAAGCGCTCTACGACTGGGACTTCCCACGTCAGATCCTGCACCTGCGCGCGCTCGAGGCCGCCGGTTCGGGCGGCACCGTCGAGGAGGCCGAGAAGAGCCTGTACGACGAGCGGTTCCTGCTCTCGCGCCCGGTGCTGGCGGCGCTGAAGCAGTCGCCGGCCGTGCTGCTGATCGACGAGGTCGACCGCGCCGACGACGAGTTCGAGGCGTTCCTGCTGGAGGTGCTCTCGACCTGGCAGGTGACGATCCCCGAGCTCGGCACGGTGAGCGCGGCGACGCCGCCCTACGTCGTGCTCACCTCCAACCGCACCCGCGAGCTGCACGATGCGCTCAAGCGGCGCTGCCTCTATCACTGGATCGAGCACCCCGGGCTCGACCGCGAGGTGGCGATCCTCCGGTCCCGCGCGCCGGAGGTCGCGGACGCGCTGGCGCGTCAGGTCGTCGGAGTCGTTCAGCAGCTGCGCGATCGCGACGACCTGCTCAAGCCTCCCGGAGTGGCCGAGACACTCGACTGGGCGCGGGCGCTGAACCACCTCGGCACCACGCAGCTCGACCTCGCCTCCGCCGCGTCCACCCTCGGTGCGCTCGTGAAGTACCGCGAGGACGCCGACCGGGTGCGGCAGGCGCTGGACCGGATGCTCACCCCATGAACACCCCCATGACCTCCACGATCGATCCGCTGCCGCTGCTGCTCGGGTTCACCCGGGCGCTGAAGGCGGCGGGCGTGCCCGTCACGCCGGACCGTGCCCACGGTTTCGTCGAGGCGACGTCCCTCGTCGGACTCGACGACCAGCAGGCGACGTACTGGGCCGGACGCGCGACGCTCTGCGCCGGTCCCGACGACCTCACCCGCTTCGACCAGGTCTTCGAGGCGTGGTTCGACCCCCGCGGCGATCTGCCTCGCCGGCGCGACTCGGGCCTGCCGATGCCGGCGGCGCCATCGGTGCCCAGTGTCGACGGTGCGTCGGGGGACGAGGCCGGCGAGGACGACGGGGACGACGTGTTGCGCGCGGCCGCCACCGCGACCGAGGTGCTGCGTCATCGCGACGTCGCCGCCCTCGATGCGGCCGAACGGCAGCGACTCGCGGCGATGTTCGCCGCCCTGCGCCCGACCGCGCCCGTGCGGCGTACGGCCCGGCACGAGGCGTGGCACCGCGGCCGCCTCGACGCGTCGCGCACGATGCGGGACTCGTTGCGGCGGATGGGCGAGCCCGGCGACCTGGCCTGGCGTCGACGCCGGGTCAGGCCCAGACGCGTCGTCCTGCTGGTCGACGTGAGCGGCTCGATGAGTGCGTACGCCGATGCGCTGCTCAGGCTCTCGCACCGGTTCGTCGACACGCAGTCGCGCGCCGAGGTGTTCACCCTCGGCACCCGCCTGACCCACGTCACCCGGGCGCTGCGACACCGCGACGCCGACCGGGCACTGATCGCCGCGGGCGAGGCCGTGCCCGACTGGTCGGGTGGCACCCGGCTCGGTGAGACGTTGCGGGTCTTCCTCGACCGGTGGGGCCAGCGTGGGATGGCGCGTGGCTCGGTGGTGGTCGTGTTCAGCGACGGCTGGGAGCGTGGCGATGCCGCCCTGCTCGGCGAGCAGATGGCGCGCCTGCAACGCATCGCGCACCACGTCGTCTGGGTCAACCCCCATCGCGGCAAGCCCGGCTACGAGCCGGTGCAGCAGGGGATCGCGGCCGCCCTGCCCTTCGTCGATGACTTCGTCGCCGGCCACTCGATGGCGACCTTCGAGCAGCTCGTGGAGGTGGTCGGTCGTGCGTGAGGTCATGCGTGAGCTGCTGGAGTGGTGGGAGGCCGGGGAGACCGTCGGGGTCGGCACGGTCGTCGCGACCTTCCAGTCGGCGCCTCGACCGCCGGGTGCGTCGATGCTCGTCGGTCCGGACGGCACGGCCGTGGGCTCGGTCTCGGGTGGCTGCGTGGAGGGCGCGGTCTACGAGGAGGCCCAGCTGGTCGTCGAGTCCGGGGTGCCCGTGCTGGCGCGCTACGGCGTCTCCGACGACGACGCCTTCGCGGTCGGGCTGACCTGCGGCGGGATCCTCGACGTGTACGTCGAGAAGGTGTCGCGGGAGACCTTCTCGGAGCTGGGGGAGATCGCCGCCGACGTCGCGGCCGGCCGGCCCGTCGCGCTGGCCACCGTGGTGGAGCACCCCGACCCGGCCTGGCTGGGACGGCGCGTCGTGGTCCGCCCCGGCGAGCAGCCGGTCGGATCGCTCGGCTCGGCCCGGGCGGACGACGCCGTGCGCGACGACGCGCTCGGCCTGCTCGCGCACGGCCAGTCCGCGACCCTGGCCTACGGCCCCGACGGTGAGCGACGCGGGGAGGGGATGCGCGTCTTCGTCTGGGGGTTCGCGCCGAAGCCACGGATGCTGGTCTTCGGGGCCATCGACTTCGCTGCCGCGGTGGCGCGGGTGGGCAGCTTCCTCGGGTATCACGTGACGGTGTGCGACGCCCGGCCGGTGTTCGCGACGAACAGTCGCTTCCCGGAGGCCGACGAGGTCATCGTCGACTGGCCGCACCGCTATCTCGCGGCCGAGGTCGAGGCCGGCCGTCTCGACCAGCGCACCGTGCTGGCGGTGCTCACCCACGACCCGAAGTTCGACGTGCCGCTCCTGGAGGTCGCCCTCCGCCTGACCGGGGAGTCCCGTCCGGCCTACGTCGGCGCGATGGGCTCGCGGCGGACCCACGACGACCGGATGGCCCGGCTCCGGGAGGCCGGCCTGACCGACGACGAGCTGGCGCTGCTGTCCTCGCCGATCGGGCTCGACCTCGGCGCACGGACGCCGGAGGAGACGGCTGTCTCGATCGCCGCCGAGATCATCGCGGGCCGCTGGGGCGGCACCGGCGAGCGGCTCGCGGGCACCGCCGGACGGATCCATCACGACGTCGTGTGACGCCGTAGAGGGCCCGACCTGCTCACGTGGCCGGTCCGTCCACCGAGCTGAACCGACTCCGACCCCTGACGGGGCCACCTCGACGGCGCTACGGTGGCAATCGAGGAGTGGAGCCGCCCGATGACCAGTGACGACCTGCACGACCGCCGTGTGGAGGCCGTGCGCGCGTGGACGAGTTTCGTCACGCTCGGAGACGACGCCGAGCCGGCCGTCCGTCCGGAGATCCTGCGTAGTTGGGGGCTCTCGGGCGTGGTCTCCCCGGGACTCACCCATGCGCCGCTGGCCGACGAGACGGACACGGCCGAGTTCTGGCGGGACTCGCCGCTGCAGACGGCGGTGGCGCGCGTCCAGGACGAGCTGCGACGCACGGCCGAGGACGGTGACCTCGTCATCGCCGTGACCGACGACCAGACGCGCATCTTGTGGACCTACGGCGGTCGCGTCATGCGACGCAAGGCCGAGACGGTCAACTTCGTCCCGGGCGGCCGGTGGGACGAGGCCAGCGTCGGCACCAACGCCCTAGCGATCGCCGGGCGCACCGACGCGCCCTCGATGGTCTTCAGCGCGGAGCACTATGCCGAGGTGGTCCACAACTGGGTGTGCTGGGCGGCGCCGGTGCACGACCCGCTCACGGGCAAGCCGCTCGGCGTCATCGATCTCTCGACGACCTGGGACCGGACCCACCCGATCGGGCTGGCCACCGCCCGGGTGATGGCCCGGTTGATCGAGACCGCGCTCCCGAGCACGCGACGCTCGCCCGCGGCCGGGGTGATCGCCCCGGCCGAGCCCGGCCTGACCCTGACGTTGCTGGGCACGGCCCAGGTGTGGCTCGACGGCGAGCGACTGCTGCTCAACCGTCGACAGACCGAGATCCTCGCGTTGCTGGCGCTGCACCCCGCCGGGCTCTCGCTCGACCAGCTGCACTCGTTGCTCTACGGCGACTCCTCGGTCACCACCTCCACCCTCAAGGCGGAGGTCTCCCACCTCCGCGCGGCCCTGCGCGGCCAGCTCTCGTCTCGCCCCTATCGGCTCACCCTGCCGGTGACCACCGACATCGACGAGGTGCAACGGCGACTCCGCGTCGGTGACGTGCGCGAGGCGCTGGCGGCCTACGGCGGTGACCTGCTGCCCGGCACCGACGCCCCGGCGCTGGTGGAGATGGCCGACTACCTCGCGGTCAGTGTCCGCGAGGCACTCCTGGTCAACCCGGATCCCGATGCCGTTCTTCGCTACAGCGAGCTGGCGCCGTACGACACGTATGTGTTCGAGGCGTGCCTGGCCGCGCTGGGCCATCGCAGCCACCCGGCGGTCGCGCTGCTGAAGGGTCGGCTCGCCGCCGCGAGACCCTGAGGGCTCGCGCAACCTTTCGCCAACCCGCCCTTCCTAGTGTGAGTGCCATCACAGCGCGACTCCTATGTGAAGGCGGAACGGCGATGGCCAGGATCGAACTCACCGTCGACGGAGCACGAGTCTCCGACGACGTCGAGCCCCGGATGCTGCTGGTGCAGTATCTCCGCGAGAAGCTCGGCAAGACCGGCACCGTGATCGGGTGCGACACCAGCAACTGTGGCGCCTGCACGGTGCACCTCGACGGTCGCAGCGTGAAGAGCTGCAACGTGCTTGCCGTCCAGGCCAACGGGCGTGAGGTCACCACCATCGAGGGCCTCGCCGACGGTGAGGAGCTGCACCCGGTTCAGGCGGCCTTCCGTGAGTGCCACGGACTCCAGTGCGGCTTCTGCACACCGGGAATGATCATGCAGGCCGTCGACCTGCTCAACGAGAACCCGAACCCCACCGAGCAGGACGTCCGGGAGGGCATGGAGGGCAACCTCTGCCGCTGCACCGGCTATCACAACATCGTGAAGTCGGTCCTGCACGCCGCCGGAGGTGCGAAGTGACCGCCACGGTCGAGAAGCCCGACCTCGAGATCGGCCGGGACCGTCGCCGCAAGGAGGACCAGCGCCTGATCACCGGTCGCACCCGCTGGACCGACAACCTCGCCCTGCCGGGGATGCTGCATCTCGCGATGGTCCGCAGCCCGTTCGCCCACGCGAAGATCGTCAGTATCGACACCGAAGCGGCCAAGCAGTCGCCCAACGTCGTCGCGGTCTTCACCGGCGCCGACCTCGGCGAGGCCCAGGGTGCCTGCATCAACGCGTGGGCCATCACGCCCGACCAGGTGACTCCTCCGCACGTGCCGATGCCCTCCGACAGGGTCGCGTTCGCCGGTGAGACGGTCGCGGTCGTGGTTGCGCGTTCGGCAGCGGAGGCCCGCGACGCGGCCGAGCTCGTCGATGTCGAGTACGACCAGCTGCCGGCCGCGCTGGATCTCAAGCACGCAGCGACGGACGCCGTCCTCGCGCACCCCGACCTCGGCACCAACAAGAGCGCCCTGTGGGTCTTCGACTCCGCGGAAGCAGGCACCGGCACGAGTGCCGACGCCGCGATCGAGAAGGCCCGCGGTGACGGCATCGTGATCGAGCGGGAGTACCGCCAGCAGCGGCTGATCCCTGCCTTCATGGAGCCGCGCTCGACGGTGGTCGATCCGACTGGCGAGCAGATCACCGTGTGGAGCGCCACCCAGATCCCGCACATCCTGCGGTTCGCGATCGCCGCCACGACGGGTGTGCCGGAGTCGAAGATCCGCGTCATCGCCCCGGACGTGGGGGGCGGCTTCGGTGGCAAGCTCCAGCAGACTCCGGAGGAGATGATCACGTTCGCGGTCGCGCGCAAGCTCGGCAAGCCCGTGAAGTTCACCGAGACCCGCTCCGAATCCCTGATGACCGCCCACCACGGGCGTGACCAGTGGCAGAAGCTGACCCTCAGCGCCGAGAAGGACGGCACGGTCACCGGCCTCAAGGTCGAGCTGCTCGCCGACCTGGGTGCCTACATCGCCATCGTCGGCGGTGGCGTGCCGGTCCTCGGCGCGTTCATGTTCAACGCCATCTACAAGTTCCCGGCCTACCACTTCAGCTGCCAGACGGTGCTCACCAACAAGGCCTGGACCGACGCCTATCGAGGCGCCGGCCGGCCCGAGGCGACCTATGCCATCGAGCGGTTGATGGACGAGCTCGCGGTCGAGGTCGGCGTCGACCCGCTCGAGATCCGTGAGAAGAACTGGATCAAGCACGAGGAGTTCCCCTTCACGACCGTCGCCGGACTGGAATACGACTCCGGCAACTACGAGGCCGCCACCGCCAAGGCGCGGGAGGCGTTCGGGTACGACGAGCTGCGCGCCGAGCAGAAGCAGCGACGCGACGCCGGC
>NZ_JANPEO010000386.1:0-2353 GCF_031422975.1 Nocardioides sp.
GCAGTCGTCACCGACAACGCAGCGGAGCATGCTGCCGGTGGGCACCCACCGGCTCCACGACGACGTGTCGATCAACTTCCAGCTGCACCGCTGGATCGCCTGGACCGGCGGCGATGCTCTGTCCGACATCCGCCGGGTCGCACCGCGGCTGAGCGACTATGCCACGGATCGGCGCCTGTTCCTGGAGCTGGCCGACGCCGCCCTGGCCGAGGGAGATCTGCGGCGCGCCGCGTTTCATGTGCGGGCCGCCGAGTTCTTCGTCCGCGGCGACGACCCGGACAAACAGGCGCTTCGACGACGTTTCGTCGAGCTGATCTGGCTCAGTCGCGCGATGAGTGAGGCCGACCGCGACCGGGTCCCGTACGGCGACGGGTGGCTACCCGCCTACCGGTTCGCCACCGAGCAGGCCGCGAAGGGCACCGTGGTGGTCTTCGGCGGCTTCGACAGCTACATCGAGGAGCTCTTCGCGATCACCGACGCCCTGTGCACCGCCGGCTGGGACGTCGTCGCCTTCGAGGGACCAGGACAGGGAGGCGCCCTCGAAGAAGCCGGCCTGCCGTTCGAGGTGGAGTGGGAGCACCCGGTGGCAGCGGTGCTCGACCACTACGCGCTGAGCGACGTCAGCGTGCTGGGCATCTCCCTGGGCGGCGGCCTCGCGGTCCGCGCCGCCGCCTTCGAACCCCGGGTACGGCGGCTGATCTGCGACGACATCCTCTTCGACTTCCTCGACGTCAGCCTTCACCAGCTACCCGCGGTGCCCCGCGCAGCCCTGACTGGGCTGCTCCGCGCCGGAGCCGACCGCGCCGTCGACACCCTGGTGCATCGCGCGATGCGCCGCAGCCCGGTCCTCGACTGGGGTCTGCACCAAGGCATGCACGTCTTCGGCGTCGACACCCCGGCCGACTTCCTCACCACCGCCGCCCGGTTCCGTACCGACGAGTGCTCACCGCGCGTCACGGCCGACACCCTGCTGCTGGCCGGCGCCGAGGACCACTACGTCCCGGTGCGGCAGTTCCATCAACAGATGGCGGCGCTGAGCGGTGCCCGGTCGGTCAGCGGCCACATCCTCACCCGTGCCGACCATGCCCAGGACCACTGCCACGTCGGCAACGTCGGACTCTCCCTCGACCTGATCACCGGCTGGCTCGACCAGATGGTCGCCCTGGATGCCCAACGGGCCGAACGGGCCGGGCAACCAGCCGACCATCCGGCCCCCACCGGACCGATCGTGACGCGTTGAGGGTCGGAGTGCTCGGTGGCAGCGGCACCGCGGGCAGCCAGGCGGTGTTGGCGCTCGAACGGCGCGGGCACGAGGTCAGGGTGCTGGCCCGGTCGTCCGGTGTCGATGTGACGACGGGCGCGGGGATGGATGCTGGACTGGCCGGGCTCGACACGCTCGTGGACTGTCTCGGGGTCGAGAAGGCGACCGAGCGCGCCGCCCGGCCCGTTCTGGTCGACGGCCTGCGGTCCACCCTCGAGCGTGCTGCCCACCTGGGCGTCGGTCACGTGGTCTCGTTGTCGATCCTCCACTGCGACCGCATCCCGATGGGCTACTACCGAGCCAAGGTGGCCCAGGAGGAGGTGATCCGGACGGGACCGTTGCCGGGGACCGTGCTCCGAGCGACCCAGTTCCACCAACTCCTGGACCGTGCCTGGCGCACCACGCGCTTCGTGGGCATCATTCTGGCGCCGAACGGTCTGCTGTCCCCACTCGATCCACGTGACGTCGGCGATCGGCTTGCCGATGCCGTCGAGGCCGGCTCGGACGGACCGACCCGGTTGCAGCTCTGCGGTCCCCAAGACCTGCAGGTGCGCGATCTCGCACACGCTTGGCGCACGGCGAACCGGTCGCCCCGACCTGTCGTGCCGCTCCCAGCCGTCGGTGGCGCGCTGCGCGCGCTGGCCGCGGGCCTATTCGTCGACGCCGACGCTCCCCGCGGAACCCGCACCTTCGGGTCCTGGCTGGAGGAGAATCGAACATGAGCGCCACCCCGACCGGAGCGACCCGACCCATCCGCGCGTCGAGCTCGCGCTGCTCGGGTGGTTTATGCGACATAAATGCGATCGGGCCACGGTCTTTCTCCTCTTAGGATCCAGAACGTGGCCTGACCTGCGGTGATGGTGGAGGTGAGGGGACTCGAACCCCTGACCCTCTGTTGAGGTCGGAAGGGGTCGTTCGTCTCGGAAAAACTCGCCCCTACTCGGCCACACACCCTCTGACCTGCGACAACGCTCTGGATCGTGTTCGTTAGTGTCACCACATTACCTCGCAGTCTCGGCGCATTTCGCCCCGAATCGGGCCATTTGCGAATCCAAAGTGCTGCTTTTATGCTGCCTCGTGGAGGCCCCAGAT
>NZ_JANPEO010000387.1:0-5314 GCF_031422975.1 Nocardioides sp.
CGTCCACCGGGTCACCGCGGGAGTCCCCCGGTCGCTGGGCCTCCACCCCCTCCCGCGGGGGTGCGCCGGCGTTCAGTCGGTGGTGGAGGTCGGTGGGTGGGTCGTCCAGGGCGACTGGGTCGTGGTCGATGCTGACGTAACCGAGGGTGCTGGCCGGCATCGCCTCGGCCGGCTGGGCACCGGTGCCGAGGAACGACGATGCCGCCCACACGGCGCCGCCACCCACCGCCAGCACACCGACCAAGCCGCCGAGCGCAAGCACTCTCTTGCGGTTGTCGGCGGAGCGCCCGTGGGAAGCCACGGGTGACCCGGTGGACGACTCGAGGAACTCAGGGCCGCCGGGTGGAGTGGTGTTGGACATGGAACCCCCGTCGGGAAGAAGCCGGATGCGAGACGGACTCAGCCTACCCAGCGGAGGGGGTCTCGGGCTCGGGAACTCGGCGAGTGGATCGGTGTCTCCTGTCGACCAGGAAGACGTAGATCGAGGCCACCATCGCGCCGATCGGGAACGCGGCCATCGCACTGGAGTCCAGCCGAAACAACCGCGGTCGTCCGTCCACCCCGGCCAGGGTCAGGTCACTCGGGATGGCGGTCAGGTCCTCCTTGCCGGCGGCGAGCAGCTGCGGGTCCGGCGGACCGAGCGCGTGACCCACCGCGAACATGACCCAGCCGGCGAGCATCGAGCCCACGACGATTGCGGCGAGGCTCATGACCTCGTGCCGTGGCCACCACCAGGCCAGCACGATGGTGGTCAGCGCACCGGCGACGAGCGCCACGATGACGTACCAACCGGTCCCGGAGAAGGAGTAGTCGGGTCCGGCGGGTTCGAGGAACCACTGGTCCTGGAACGCGACGCCGACCGGGGGCTCCCACACGCGCTCCCAGACGAAGCCGGCAAGCGCGCCGGACAGCGCGAACACCGCCATGAAGACGACGGCCTGGACGGCCGCACCCAGCCGACCGGTCATCCCGACAGGCACCCCGGGCCGAGCAGCTGCTTCAGGTCGGCGAACAACGCCGGCGACGGCGTCACGCGGTGGTGGTCTCCGACCTTGAGCACGATCGTCTTGTCACGCATGCGGACGTTGAGCAGGACCTCGGTGACCCCCGGGTGCGTGGCCAGCACGTCCTTGAGGCTGTCGACCACCCCCGGGTTGATCCGGGTCTGCGGCAGGTTGACCGTGACCGGGCCCGAGGGCCCGTCGGACAGGTCGGGGACCGTGACCTCCTGGGCCCGCAGCTCGGGCTGGTCCTTGTCCCGCGAGAGCTGGCCCTTGACCCGGATGATCGCGTCCTCGACCAAGTGGGAGGAGGCGAGTTGGTAGGCACTCGGGAACAGCAGCACCTCGATCGCGCCGTCGAGGTCCTCGAGGGTCACCGTGGCCCAGGAATCGCCCTTCTTGGTGATCTTGCGCTGGACGCTCGTCACCAGTCCGCTGATGGTCAACGTCGAGCCGTGCGGCCGCTCCTCGTCGAGCATCAGCTGGCCGATCGTGCAGTCGGTGCCGGCCTGCAGCACGTGCTCGAGCCCGAGCAACGGGTGGTCGGAGACGTACAGGCCCAGCATCTCCCGCTCGTGCCCGAGCAGCGTCATCTTGTCCCAGTCGTCGATCTCGGGGATCGAGACGTTGACGCCGAAGCCGCCGTCGGCCTCGTCGAGCCCGCCGAACAGGGAGTCCTGCCCGATCGCCTCGTTCTTCTTGATGTCGATGTATTGATCCACGGCCATCTCGTGGATCGTGACCAGCGCGCGCCGCTTGTGCTTCATCTCGTCGAACGCACCGGCCTTGATCAGCGACTCGATGACGCGCTTGTTGCAGACGTTGACCGGGACCTTGTCCATGAAGTCGTTGAAGTCGGCGTAGCGACCCTTGTCGGTGCGGCCGGCGACGATGCCGTCGACGACGTTGACGCCGACGTTGCGGATCGCGGTGAGACCGAAGCGGATGTCGTTGCCGACCGGGGTGAAGTTGGCGTGCGACTCGTTCACGTCGGGCGGCAGCACCTGGATCTTCATCCGGCGGCACTCATTGAGGTAGATCGCCGACTTGTCCTTGTCGTCGCGCGTGGAGGTCAGCAGGGCGGCCATGTACTCGGCGGGGTAGTTGGCCTTGAGATAGGCCGTCCAGTAGGACACCAGGCCGTAGGCCGCCGAGTGGGCCTTGTTGAAGGCGTAGTCGGAGAACGGCAGCAGCGTGTCCCACAGGGCCTTGATCGCGCCGAAGCTGTAGCCACGCTCGGTCATGCCCGCGGAGAAACCGGCGAACTGCTTGTCCAGCTCCTCCTTCTTCTTCTTGCCCATCGCACGGCGAAGGATGTCGGCCTGGCCCAGCGTGTAGCCCGCGAGCTTCTGGGCGATCGCCATGACCTGCTCCTGGTAGACGATCAGGCCGTAGGTCTCCCCCAGGACGTCCTCGAGGGCCTCGGCCAGCTCGGGGTGGAGCGCTTCGACCGGTTCGCGGCCGGTCTTGCGGCGGGCGTACTTGTTGTGCGAGTCGGCGCCCATGGGGCCGGGGCGGTAGAGCGCACCCACGGCCGAGATGTCCTCGAAGGTGTCGGGACGCATCGAGCGCAGGAGCGCCCGCATCGGACCGCCGTCGAGCTGGAAGACGCCGAGGGTGTCGCCGCGCTGGAGGAGCTTGTACGTCGCCTGGTCGGTCAGCTCGAGGGTCTCGAGCACGACCTCCTCACCACGGTTGACGGCGATGTTCTTCACCGCGTCGTCGAGCACCGTGAGGTTGCGAAGCCCCAGGAAGTCCATCTTGATCAGGCCGAGCGACTCGCAGGTCGGGTAGTCGAACTGGGTGATCATCGCGCCGTCCGCGGGACGCTTGAGCATCGGGATGATGTCGAGGAGCGGCTCGCTCGACATGATCACACCGGCCGCGTGCACGCCCCACTGCCGCTTCAGGCCTTCGATGCCCATCGCGGTGTCGACGACCTTCTTGACGTCGTTGTCACCTTCGTAGAGCGAGCGGAACTCGCCGCCCTCGCCGTAGCGCTTGTGCTCGGAGTTGAAGATCTCCTGGAGGGGCACGTCCTTGCCCATGACCGCGGCCGGCATCGCCTTGGTGATGCGATCGCCCATCGCGAACGGGTAGCCCAGGATGCGCGAGGAGTCCTTGACCGCCTGCTTGGCCTTGATGGTGCCGTAGGTGACGATGTAGGAGACCCGCTCGTCGCCGTACTTGTCGGTGACGTAGCGGATGACCTCGCCACGTCGGCGCTCGTCGAAGTCGATGTCGAAGTCGGGCATGGAGACGCGGTCGGGGTTGAGGAACCGCTCGAAGATCAGGCCGTGCACCAACGGGTCGAGGTCGGTGATGCGCATGGCATAGGCGACCATCGAGCCGGCGCCGGAGCCGCGGCCTGGACCGACGCGGATGCCGTTGTTCTTGGCCCAGTTGATGAAGTCGGCGACGACGAGGAAGTAGCCGGGGAAGCCCATGCCGGTGATGACACCGACCTCGAAGTCGGCCTGCTTGCGCACGGCATCGGGGATGCCCGCGGGGTAGCGGACCTGCAGACCGCGCTCGACCTCCTTGACCAGCCAGGAGTCCTCGTTCTCCCCCTCGGGGCACGGGAACTTGGGCATGAACGTGCCACTGCCCTCGGTGAACGCGACGTCGCAGCGCTCCGCGATCCACAGCGTGTTGTCGCAGGCCTCGCGGAGGTCGTACTTGTCGACCCACAGCGAGCGCATCTCGGCGGGCGACTTGATGTAGTAGCCGTCACCGGAGAAGGCGAACCGCTTGCCGGGACCGTCGCCGGCCGGGATGTCCATCGTCGAGCCGGAGTTGATGCAGAGCAGGTGCTCCTGGGACTTCGCATCCTCCTGGCGCACGTAGTGGGAGTCGTTGGTGGCCAGCAGTGGGATCTGGAGGTCCTTGGCCAGCTTCAGCAGCCCGTCGCGGACCCGGCGCTCGATGTCGAGGCCGTGGTCCATCAGCTCCATGAAGTAGTTGTCGCGCCCCAGGATCTCCTGGTAGTCCGCGGCGGTCTGGCGCGCCGCGGCGTAGTTGTCGTGGCGCAGGTGGACCTGGATCTCACCGCTGGGGCAACCGGTCGTGCCGATGATGCCCGCGCTGTGCTGCGAGAGAAGCTCGCGGTCGACGCGCGGGTGCTGGAAGAAGCCGTCGCGCCAGGCACCGGTCGAGAGCCGGAACAGGTTGTGCATGCCCTGGGTGGACTCGCTCAGCAGCGTCATGTGGGTGTAGGCGCCGCGACTGGAGACGTCGTCGGGCCCGCCCTTGTAGAAGTTGACGCGCTTGCGCTCGAACCGGCTGATGTTGGGCGTGAAGTAGGCCTCCATGCCGATGATCGGCTTGACCCCGGCGGCCTTGCACTGGCGGTAGAACTCGTAGGCCCCGAACACGTTGCCGTGATCGGTCATCGCCACCGCCGGCATGCCGAGCTCGGCGGTGCGCTCGGCGAGGTCCTTCAGCCGGGCCGCGCCGTCCAGCATCGAGTATTCGGTGTGGACGTGCAGATGCGCGAAGTTGTCTCCTGAACCGGCCGACATGAGCTGGGTCTTCCACACCTTCCGGGGGTCAAGGACGGGACGCTTTTCGTCGCTGGTGCCGACGCGTCTGAGGGGAAGAGCGCCAGCCTACGTCAGTCTGACAGGGCCCACCGACAAGACACTCGCGCCCGATTCACAGACGGCGCAGAGCCGATGGATCGCTCGCTCACAGCCAGTCGATCGCGTGCCCGTGACCGTGGGTGAGGGCGACTGGTCGGCCGTCGAGACCCAGCACGAACCGGCCCATGGGCACCTCGAGCTCACCCGTCACACGCGGCAGCACGTGCGGCGCCTCGTTGCTCACCCAGCGGCAGGCCCCGGCCGCCACCAGACCGGTCATCAGGTCGTGAAAGCGCTCACGTGGCTCGTCCTGGAGGTAGGCGATCACTGCGCTGTGGAACACCACCGGCGTCCCGTGCCGCCCCGCCTCGGCCAGCAAGCCTGGCAATGATTCGAAGAGGTCGCCCTGCACGAGCCGTGGGGGGTCAGCCCGAGCGATCCGGACAGCCTGCTCGAGCCGCGCCCGCCGCTCGTCCTGCTCGGGCCACACGAGGTTGGCCAGCCAGGCCATCGCGTCGTCATCGCGTACGTCGAGGGGGTTCAGGTCGGCGCCGCCCCGCCAGGCCACCACAGGGTGGGTGACCGGGATTGGGAGATCGCCGGTGGTGGCGGCCGTCAGGGTGGGTCCCCCGCTGCCGGCCAGTCCGCCCAGCGGCGGCCACGCGTAGTCGTACCGGTCAGGGAACAGGCAGAGACCGGCGCTGGCGCCGACCTCGATCAGGCTCAGCGTCC
>NZ_JANPEO010000388.1:0-8412 GCF_031422975.1 Nocardioides sp.
TCCCCCGCGACCGCGGCGGCGTCCCTCGTGGCCGCGTCGAGGCGCACCAGTTGGGAGTGCAGGTGGAATCGGGACACCTCGACGTCTCCTGGGTCGAGATAGCGGGCCTCGAGGTCGATGGCGGACTGCGCCACCGCGACGGTGGCTCGTTGTGCCACCACCGCACGCTTGGCCCGGACCGCGACGCGGAGCCTTGCGGCAGCCTGGTGGAGGAGGCGCATCACCCGCAGCGGCTGAGCGCCCTTGTCGACCAGTGCCAGTTGGGCGTCGATCCGGCGCGATGAGGCCCGAGCGAAGCGCCAGTCCCCGGAGCGGGCGTACTCCAGGGTGCCCCAGGCCGCGGTGAGGATCCGGCGGATCTCGACCGGGGAGCCCCCGGGCAGCGCGTTGGTGGGTGTCGCCACCGCCATCGCCTCGACCTCCCCGGCTCCTCGGGTCAGGAACTCGCCGTAGCCGGGGGCGAGGGTCTTCTGGGAGTGGGTCCCGCCCACACCGAGCTCGTCGACGACGATGGCGCCGCCGACCGGCCCGTTCGGTCCGGCCACGGTCTTGTCGGTCTCGATCACGGTGAGCTCCTCGAACACGATGCCGATGACGTTCTCCACCCGGAAGACATCGCCCAGGGCCGGCTTCGCCGGCATCACCATGGCTGGCGGGCCGTCGCGTCCGGTGAGCCACGTCCCCTCAGTGAGGAAGGCGCTCCCGTCGACGTAGTCGATGACGTCCTCGCCGAAGTACCACACCGATCCGTCGTCGGCCTGCGCGTAGCGGTCCAGGGCGACCTCGGTGATCTGGCCGTCGAGATAGGCGACGTACTGGGAAAGCACCACCGGCACCCGGGTTCCGTACCAGTCCACGACACCGGTCTCGGGCAGGGTCGTGGTCTCCGAGCGGAACGGCTTGCCCTCCACCCTGCCGACCTGGATCACCGAACCCCCGGCGCTCACCGGAAACAGTGGATTGTCGATGGTCGTCGGGTCGGAGAAGGTGGGCCGCTCCAGATCCACGCGGTCGGCACGCGGGGCGCAGTTCTTGCCGTTGAACGTGCCGCACTCGGTGATCGGCCAGACGTCGGAGGCGTCCCCGGCCGCAAGCCCGGCCCGACTGCTGAGTACGACGGGGTGCTGACTCCCGGACAGCGGCCCGACACCCGCGGCGGTGGTCAGGCCCCCGGCACCGAGCAGCGCCAGGGCGCCGACGGCCATGGCCCGCAACTGCGGGTGGTCGTTGAGGTTGGACATGGTCTTGCCTTTCGTCAGGAGAGGTGCGTTGCTCCGGACGCTAGGCAGGCTGCGTGAGAGGACGATGAGTAGCGGTGATCAGGGATCCGGCGGGAAACCAGACGCACACCGTGCCGGGCGGCCCGACCTCCGCGGTGGCGCTCCCGCCGTGGGCCTCGACGATGGCCAGCACGATGGCCAGCCCGATTCCGGCGCCGGCACCCCGGTTGCTGGGATCAGCCCTGCTCAGCCGAGCGAAGGCCCGAGGGGCGAACCAGTCCGCGAAGCCACCGCCCTCGTCACGCACCACGATGCTCACTCCGCCGTCGACCGCCCGAGCGGTCAGGGTGATGTCCCCCGCGCCGTGACGGAGTGCGTTGTCGATGAGGTTCGTCAGCACTTGTCTGAGCCGGTCCTCATCGGCGTGAGTCGTCAGGCCCGGCGGCGCGTCGACGCTGATCGAACGCTGCGCTGCCACGGACGTGCCTGCGAACCTGCCCTGGGCCCAGGTCAGCAGGTCCGGCACGGACACCGTTCGCCGCGCGATCGGCAGGCGCCCACCCGCCGCGCGGGCGAGCACGAGCAGGTCCTCGGCGATCCGCCCCAGTCGGTGGGTCTCCTCCAACGCACTCTCGAGGGCGGCGCGGATCTCCGCCCGATGGCCGCCCGCCAGCAACGCACCTTCGAGGTCGGTCTGGATCACCGCCAGGGGCGTCCTCAGCTCGTGACTGGCATCGTCGACGAAACGCCGCTCGCGCTCGTAGGAGTCCCGGAGCCGGCCGAGCATGTCGTTGAGGGTCTGCCCGAGCCGCCGGATCTGGTCGTCGGCGAGGGGCAGAGGCAGCTCGGCCATCTCGTCGCCTGCCGAGATCTCGCTCGCCCGGACCCGCATGGCCTCGACCGGCGCGAGTCCCGAGCGGGCGAGCCCGTACCCCGCCATCGAGGCGGCGACCAGGGCAGCGATCCCGCCGACCAGGAACGAGGTGACGACACTCGAGAGCGCCTCGTCCCGATCGCGCAGCGACTGGCCCACCGCGATGGCGACTGGTCCGGTGGAGCTGTCATCTCGCACGACCAGTATCCGGGCCGTGCCGTCGATCCCGGTCAGGGTGCGTTCGACGACGAGTTCGGTGCCCGTGCCACCCCTCAGGACTTCGCTGACCTCGGCGGCGGTCACCGTGGCGCCCACCGGTGAGCCGGCAGTGTCCCTCACCCCACCCGCCGACAGCACCTGCACGAAGCTCTCCTCGGGGTCCTCGACCGCCACGGCGGCCACCGAGCTCCCCTCACTGAGCGCGGTCACTGCTGCGCGGGCGCGCGCATGCAGGTTGGCGTCCACTCGGTCATCGAGGTCGGCACGCAGCCTGAGGTAGACGAACCCGGCCGCCACCGCAAGCATCAGGAGGGTCGCCGCCGCGAAGGCGGCGGTCAGCTTGACAAGAATCGGCAGGCGACTCACGCACCGCCATCCTCTCGAAGTCGATAGCCCACTCCCCGGACGGTCTCGATGGACGTGACCCCGAAAGGCGTGTCCAGCTTGCCGCGCAAGTAGCCCACGTAGACCTCGACCACGTTGGAGCGGTGCTCGTAGCCGAAGTCCCAGGCCGCATCCAGCAGCTGCAGGTGCGTCAGGGCCTGGCCAGCGTGCCTCATGAACGCCTCCAGCAGGGCGAACTCCCGGGCGGTCAGACTCACCTCGGCGCCACCCCGCCACACCCGCCGGGCAGCGGGGTCCAACCGCAACGACCCCACCTCGAGGCAGGCGGGCCGCTCGACCGCCTCCCGGCGAGCCAGGGCCCGCAGACGCGCCAGCAGCTCGCCGAGGGCGAACGGCTTGGTCAGGTAGTCGTCCGCCCCGGCGTCGAGCCCACGGACGCGGTCGACCACGGCGTCTCGAGCGGTCACCATGATGATCGGCGTCCACACCCCCGACTGGCGCAGCCTCCGGCACACCTCGACGCCATCCAGGTCGGGCAGTCCCACGTCGAGCACGACGACGTCGTACGCCGCAGCCCGCACCATCCACAGGGCGTCGTCACCCAGCCCGGCGATGTCGGCCACCACCCCCGCGGCGTGCAGGGCGCGCTTGATGGCCGCCGCCATCGCCACGTCGTCCTCGACCACCAAGATCCGCACCGGCTCACAGTACGAGTCCGAAGATGAGAGAGGGGTGAGCGTCGCCTGGGGCGTACTCCGAACGAACTATCTTTCGCGTAGTCTCGTTCGGGTGAGTCAGGGCGAGTGGACGTTTCTGTCCAACTACGGACACGTGCTCGTGTCGCTCGCGCGTGACCCGGATGCTCGCATGCGGGACGTGTCGGAGGCTGTGGGGATCACCGAACGCGCCGTACAGCAGATCGTCCGCGAGCTCGTCGGCCAGGGATATCTCCGCAAGACGAAGGTCGGTCGCCGCAACAGCTACGAGGTGGTGCGCGCGGCCCACCTGCGCCACGAGCTCGAGTCCCAGGTCACCCTCGACGACTTCCTCGAGCTCCTGGCAAAGGGCGCCGCCCCCGCCGGCCGACTCCCTCAATCCTGACGAGGTCGATCGGATCGACCGATCAGGGCAGTCGTGCCATCAGGGATTGTGCCCGTGCTGGCAGCGTCTCCGAGGGGCACTGCGTCGCCGCGGGTCGCTCGCAGGCTGGCCACGACCGCACCGGTGAGGAGTGTGGCGATGACGGTCAGGGACAGCCAGATGGGGACCTTGTAGACGTCCAGGAGCAGCATCTTGACGCCGACGAAGACGAGGATCGCGGCGAGACCGGCCTTGAGGTAGATGAAGCGGTGGATCAGGTCGGCCAGCAGGAAGTACATCGCCCGCAGGCCGAGGATGGCGAAGGCGTTGCTGGTGTAGACCAGGAACGGGTCCTGGGTGACGGCGAAGATCGCCGGGATCGAGTCGACGGCGAAGATGATGTCGGTGGTCTCCACCAGCACGAGCACGATGAACAGCGGCGTCGCCACCCACGTGCCCGCCTTCTTCACCCAGAACTTCTGCCCGTGGAACTCGTCGGTGCTGGGCACCCGCTTGCGGACCAGGCGAAGCACCGGGTTGCGCGAGGGGTCCATCTCGTCGTTGCGGTGGGTGAACATCTTCGCGCCGGTGAAGACCAGGAAGCCCCCGAACAGGTACAAGATCCACGCGAAGTTGTCGATCAGCACCGCACCGCCGGCGATGAAGACCGCCCTGAAGACCAGGGCGCCCAGCACGCCGTAGAACAGCACACGGTGCTGGTACTCCCGCGGAACCGCGAAGTAGCTGAAGATCAGCGCGAAGACGAACACGTTGTCCACGGCGAGGGACTTCTCGATCAGGTAACCGGCGTAGTACTCGCCCCCGGCCTGGGCGCCGTAGGCCCACCAGATGACGCCGCCGAACGCCAGGCCCAGCGACACCCAGATCCCAGACCAGATCGCGGCCTCCCGAACGGACACCACGTGGGCAGTCCGGTGCGCCAGCAGGTCGACAGCGAGCATGACGAGAATGACGGCCAGGACCGCGATCCAGGCCCACAGCGGAACGTTCATCAACTACCTCCAGCGTGCCCGCTGACAGCGGGGCGTTGGAGGTCTCCCCCACCGCCTGCTGGTGAGCTGGCGGCCGACGCACCGGGCCGGGCATGGCCGGCCGGACTGACGATGACGTCGCGGGTGGGGTACTCCCCTCGTGCACTAGAGTATTCACGAAACACAATTCGTGTGTCAAGCCTCGAGGAGGACCCTCCATGCGATCCAGGTCAGCCATTGCCCACCCCGGAGTCCCGCACCGGGCGATGACACTCCGGCGCGACAACGCGATAGCGGGGGTGGTGCACCTCGCCCAGGCCATCGGCGTGCTCCTCCTCGCCACCAGCTTCGCGCTCCCGGTCACCGCCTCCTACCTCCAGGGCCCGCCGGGCACCGCCCCGCAGGACCCGCTCACGCTGTTCGAGATCCCGACCGGCGCCGCGGTGGCCGCGTTCCTGGCCCTCTCCGCGCTGGCGCACGCGCTGGTCTGCACCGGGTGGTGGCGCCGCTACCTCGCCGACCTCGACCGAAGCCGCAACCCGGCCCGGTGGGTCGAGTACTCCGTCTCATCCTCCTTGATGATCGTGCTGATCGCGCAGCTCGTCGGGATCTCCGACGTCGCCGCCCTGGTGGCGCTCTTCGGCCTGAACGCCGCGATGATCCTGTTCGGCTGGCTCCAGGAGCGCTACGAGGAGCCGGGCGGGCACGGCTGGCTGCCCTTCACCTTCGGGTGCGTCGCCGGGATCATCCCCTGGCTGGCCATCGGCACTTACCTGCTGTCCCCCGGCTCGGCCTCGTCCGCGACCCCTCCCGGATTCGTGTACGGCATCTTCATCTCGCTGTTCGTGTTCTTCAACAGCTTCGCGCTCAACCAATGGCTGCAATACCGCGCCCGCGGCCGCTGGTCCGACTATCTCTTCGGTGAACGGATCTACATCGTGCTCAGCCTCACCGCGAAGTCGGTCCTGGCCTGGCAGATCTTCGCCGGCACGCTCGCCGCCTGACGGCGACGTGACGACGGGTTGCCCTCTCAGGCCCGACCGTCACGAGTCATCGCAGGGCATAGGTCGCGAGCGAGACGGCCACGTAGTGCGCACTGAAGGCCAGGATCGTGAAGGTGTGGAACACCTCGTGGAAGCCGAACCACTCCGGCTTGGGGTTCGGCCTCTTGAGACCGTAGATCACGCCTCCGAGGGTGTAGAGCAGTCCGCCCGCGACGACCAGGGCCAAGGTGGCGATCGCGACCGGGGTGCTCAGCCGGTGGGCCCCATCGACGAAGTCGGGGATGAAGAGGACGGCGAACCAGCCGAGTCCGATGTAGATCGGCGTGTACAGCCACCGCGGGGCGCCGGTCCAGAAGACCCGGAAGAGCACGCCGAGCAGGGCCCCGCCCCAGATGCCCAGCAGGAGCGACACGCGTGCGCTGCCGTCCAGCAACAACATCGCGAAGGCCGTGTAGGTGCCGGCGATCAGGATGAAGATGTTGGAGTGGTCGAGCCGGCGCAGCAACGCCCAGACGGCCGGTTGCCAGGTGCCGCGGTGATAGATCGCCGAGACGCCGAACAACAGCAGGGCCGAGGCGATGAACACGGCCGAGCCGATCTTCGTGCCGGTCGTCGGGGACAGCACGATCAAGACGATGCCGGCAGCCACCACCAGCGGGATCGCGCCTGCATGGAGCCAGCCCCGCAGCCGTGGCTTGAGCTCGGACATCTTGTCGGCCATCACGAGGAGGGCGGCGTCGTGGTCGAGGAACTTGCTCATGGTCTCATCATGACTGCCCGCGCCCCGGAACCGGCTCCGGTGCCGGGAACGACGGTTATCAGACGAGCTGACGGCTCAGCGTGGCATGCCGGTTGACGTCCTTGTAGAGCAGGTAGCGGAAGCGGCCGGGCCCGCCGGCGTAGCAGGCCTGCGGACAGAACGCGCGCAACCACATGAAGTCGCCCTCCTGCACCTCGACCCAGTCGTTGTTGAGGAGATACATCGCCTTGCCCTCCAAGACGTAGAGCCCGTGCTCCATCACGTGGGTCTCCGGGAAGGGGATCACTCCGCCGGGCTGGAAGTTCACGATGTTGACGTGCATGTCGTGGCGGATGTCGCTCGGGTCAGCGAAGCGCTGGGTGGTCCACGCACCATCGGTGCCCGGCATCTCGTCGCCCGGCACGTCGACCTCGTTGGTCACGAACGCCGCGGGCACGTCGATCCCCTCGACCACCTGGTAGGCCTTGCGGATCCAGTGGAAGCTGGCGGTGGCACCGCTGGTGTTGTGCAACGTCCACGAGCAGCCTGGCGGGAGGAACGCGTAACCGCCCGGGCCGAGGTCGTGCCCCTCCCCGTCGAGGGTCAGCGTGAGGGCGCCCCGGACGACGAAGACGACTCCCTCGGCGCCCGGGTCGAGCTCGGGCTTCTCGCTGCCGCCACCCGGGGAGACCTCGACGATGTACTGCGAGAACGTCTCCGCGAACCCGGACAGCGGTCGGGCGATGACCCACACCCGAGTCTTCTCCCAGAACGGCAGCAGGCTCGTGACGATGTCCGTCATCGTGCCTCGCGGCAGGACGGCGTAGGCCTCGGTGAAGATCGCCCGATCGGTGGTCAGCTCCGTCTGTGCGGGCAAGCCACCCTTGGGTGCGTAGTAGCGCGGGGGCGTCGGCTCGGGCGTGATCATGTTCCTCCTCGTGTCAGCAGGCGGCCGAACGGCTCGGCCTGCTCGGTGATGTCGATGCGCCGGCCGCGCAGCCAGGTGCTGCGGACGACCCCGTCCAGGGGGCGGCCGGCGTACGGCGTGATGGCGTTCTTGTGATGCAGGCGCGTGACGTCGACGACGAAGCCGTCGTCGGGTGCGAAGACGGTGAAGTCGGCGTCGCACCCGATCGCGATCCGACCCTTCCTCTGCAGACCGGCGTGCCGGGCGGGCGCCCGGCACATCCAGCGGGCCACGTCGTCGAGCGTGAAGCCGCGACGCCGCGCCTCGGTCCACACGGCTGACAGGCCGAGCTGGAGGGAGGAGATGCCGCCCCAGGCGACGCCGAAGTCGCCGGTGTCGAGGCACTTGAGGTCGAGGGTCGAGGGCGAGTGGTCGGTCACGACCATGTCGATCACGCCGTCGCGCAGGCCTTGCCAGAGCAGTTCGCGGTTGGCGGCCTCGCGGATCGGCGGGCAGCACTTGAACTGGGTGGCTCCGTCGGGGACCTCCTCGGCCGAGAACGTGAGGTAGTGCGGGCAGGTCTCGGACGTGACGGCCACACCGTCGCGGCGGGCGGCTGCGAGCAGGGGCAGCACGTCGGCACTCGACACGTGCAGGATGTGCACCCGACAGCCGGTCCCGCGCGCCAGCTCGATCACCTGCGCGACCGCCAGGTTCTCGGCGTCGCGGGGCCTGCTCCCGAGGAAGCCGGCGTAGGCCGGTCCGTGCGCGGCGGGAGCGCGCTCGATGGCGTGGGCGTCCTCGGCGTGCACGATCAGCAGCCCGCCGAAGGACCTCAGCTCGCGCATGGCCCGCTCGAGCTGGTCGCGTTCGAGGGGTGGGAACTCCTCGACGCCGGAGTGGAGCAGGAAGCACTTGAAACCGAGCACCCCCGCGTCGTGCAGCGGCCGCAGGTCCGCGAGGTTGCCGGGGACGGCGCCGCCCCAGAAGCCGATGTCGACGAAGGCCTGGCCGTCGGCGGTCCTGCGCTTG
>NZ_JANPEO010000389.1:0-5205 GCF_031422975.1 Nocardioides sp.
GCCCGCGGCGTAGGCGAGGATGGGCTGGACCAGCTCAACCCGTGAAGGAGCCACCATGGCCCGCTCGTCCCTGGCCCGCCGACTCGGCGCTGCCTGCCTGCTCACCACTCTCGTGCTCCCGGCGGCGTCGTGCGGAGGCGACGACGGAACCGCGATCGACGAGTCCGCGGGCAGCCAGACTCCCGACAGCACCGACGAGAGCGTCGAGGGCGCCGACGCCGAGGCATCGGGGGACCTCGAGGAGCTCTCGGCCGATGAGTTCTACCCCGCCGTGATGGCGGCGATGCAGGAGGCCGGGTCCATGGGCTTCAGCATCACCACCACGGGTGGCCCCGCCTCCACCGAGGTGACTGGCGTCATGGAGTACGACGACGAGGGCGTCGCCATGCAGGCGTCGAGCGCCGGCGCCCAGGCCATGGAGATGGTCATGCTGGACAAGGTCCTCTACATCTCGGGTGCGGGTCTGCCGCTGCCGGACGGCAAGACCTGGCTCAGTGTCGACCTGTCCGACCCCCACAGCCTGTTCGGGCAGCTGGGCAAGTCCACCGACCCCAGTCTGATGTTCAAGGCCATGGAGACCCCGAAGGAGTTCGAGCTGCTCGGCAGCGAGGAGGTCGACGGCGTCGAGACCAATCACTACGACGTGGTGATGGACACCGCCTCCTACGCCGAGGCGCTGGATCTTCCCGCCGAGATCGCGAAGCTCATGCCGAAGGACATCGGAATCGAGATGTGGGTCGACGCCGACAACCAGCCCCGCCGGTTCCACCAGGAGCTGGAGATCCCTTCCCTGACGGGCACGGGCGAGCCGACCACGAGCATCACCGACGGGACCTACTACGACTTCGGCACCGCCGTGGACATCGAGGCCCCGCCCGCAGCCGAGGTCGCCGACAACGTCCCCGGCATGGGCTGACGGCACAGCGGCGCGGGCAGCCGCTCTATTCGGTGTAGACCCGTTCGTCGACGAGCTTCTCGGAGACGAACCTGCCCTCGGCGATGAAGCGCCCGCAGTCGAAGTGCTTGCGGAACTCCACCTCGCCGCCGGAGCGGCCGGAGCGGTTCTTCTCGATGGTCATGACCGACCAGTCCTTGAAGTGCTCACCGTTGTTGGCGCCGTACATGAGGTGATGACGGGCGACCACGTCGGCCTTGTTGCTCAAGATCAGCACGACGTCCGCCTCATAGGCGAGCGCGGTGGAGCCGCGCATGTTCCGGGCCCGCATCCGGGTTCCCGGCTCCAGCCCGGCGCGGTCGGAGGCGGAGATGGCGAGCACGGGGCACTCGAACTCGATGCTGAGGTCCTTGAGGCCTTCGCTGACGCGGGTGACCCTCTCATCCTCGGCCAGCTGGTCGGGGGCGCAGACCTTCTGCAGGTAGTCGACGACCACGAGCGGGGCTACGCCGTGCTCGATCATCACGTCCTTCACGGCCGCCGCGATCACGTCGAGCGTCGTCTGGGTCGTCGTGGAGCGATGGATGTAGAGCCGCGCCGCGTAGCCGCTCACGGCGGTGAGTGCCTCGATGCCGCCGGCGTGCTCGCGGAGACGCTCCGGCAGGCCGCCCCCGACGGTGTCGTCGGACATCTCGAACGCGGCGCGCACCTGCCGCACACTGAGAGGCATGGGGCGGGCCGAGCGCTCTGCAGCCTCCGCCGAGATGGCCTTGTGCAGCAGCGCCTCGGCTTCGAGCTCGAAGGACAAGAAGACGACGGGGCGACCCGAACTGGCGCAGCGGCGAGCGATCTGCAGCGCGAAGGTCGTCTTGCCCTCGCCCTGGGCTCCGGCCAGCAGGTTGAGCGTCCCTGCACGCAGCCCGCCGCCGAGCTCCTCGTCGAGCAGCGGGAACCCGGTCGGCCACAGCGGTGCGTCTGATTCGGGGTCGAGCAGACGACGGTCGACGCGCTCCAGCACGTCTATCGCGGCGGTCAGCTTCGGGTCCACGATCCGATTGCAGCACGGTCGGGCGGTGCCGCGCGGCGAAACGCGTGGATTTGTCCCTCGCCGTGCGTCGCCGTACTGTTGCTCTTCGAATCCAAAGACCGCCGGTTGTCGACGGGCATCAGCCCCGAGATCGAAGGTTCCGCCCGACAGCGGACGACCAGCGCAGGTGAGAGCAAGATCCGTGGCAACACGGTTCCCGCCCTGAGCCTGTGCTCGGGGCGTTCGTCGTTGTACGGGGTCTGCGCCGGTGGTCGACATCCGGAAGGAGATCCCATGGCGCGGCCAGAAAAGACTGCTGCCGTTGCGGAGATCGTTGAGTCGTTCAACGAAGCCGCCGGTGCTGTGCTGACCGAGTACCGCGGTCTCACCGTGAAGCAGCTGCGTGAACTGCGGCGCTCTCTCGGCGAGAACGCCAGCTACGCCGTGGTCAAGAACACGCTTGCCAAGATTGCCGCCAATGAGGCGGGAATCGACGGCTTCGACGACCTGCTCACCGGCCCCACGGCCATCGCCTTCATCAATGGAGACGTGGTCGAGGCAGCCAAGGGTCTGCGTGACTTTGCCAAGGCAAACCCCGCTCTTGTCATCAAGGGCGGTGTCTTGGACGGCAAGTCCCTCGACGCTGCCGAGATCGCCAAGCTGGCTGATCTCGAGTCGCGTGAGGTGCTGTTGGGCAAGCTCGCGGGCGGCATGCTCGCGTCGCTGTCCCAGGCCGTCTACCTCCTCAACGCCCCGCTCGCCCAGGTCGCCCGGCTCGCCGGCGCCCTGGAGGCGAAGGCGACCGAGGACCCCTCGATCCTCGCAGGTGGTGCCGGCGTGCCGGCCGCTGCCGAGGAGACCCCGGCCGCTGAGGAAGCCGCCCCCGCAGAGGACACCGAGGCTCCGGCCGACGATGCTCCCGCAGCAGAGGCGACCGACGACGCGACCGAGTCCACCGACGCCTGACCCGGGCCGACGTACACCACCTGAAACCCCATGATCCGCGCGGATGCGCTGGTCACAGATCGGAAGGAACCGCCACCATGGCGAAGCTGACCACCGTCGAGCTGCTCGACGCGTTCAAGGAAATGACCCTCATCGAGCTCTCTGAGTTCGTGAAGCAGTTCGAGGAGACCTTCGGCGTCACCGCCGCCGCCCCCGTCGCGGCTGCCGCTGCCCCGGGTGCCCCGGCCGCCGCTGAGGCCGCTGCCGAGCAGGACGAGTTCGACGTCGTCCTCGAGGCTGCTGGCGAGAAGAAGATCAACGTCATCAAGGAGGTGCGCGCTCTCACCTCCCTCGGTCTCAAGGAGGCCAAGGACCTGGTGGAGTCCGCCCCCAAGGCCATCCTCGAGAAGGTCGACAAGGCTGCTGCCCAGAAGGCCAAGGAAGCCCTCGAGGGCGCCGGCGCCACCGTCACCGTCAAGTGACACAGCCGATGTCGGTCTGACCGGCATCGCACCGCGATCCTCGATCGCACTCCGTCCTCAGGGCGGTCACCCCCGGGTGGCCGCCCTGAGGCCATTTTCCCGGTGGGGGTGGTCACGCAAGAGTCTGTACCCGGGGGGAGGTAGCCAGTAGAGTGAAGCGAATCTGATGCGCATCACGAAATGAGTTGCCTCATGCGCAACAAACGAACCTCCGAGACCATCGCCCGGCTGCTCGAGAACGCCCGGTACGAGGTGCTGCCCACGGCCTCCACCGAGGACAAGGTGCTCGAGCACCTGCCGCGCGATCGGACCGTCACGGTGACCGCCTCGCCGAGCAAGGGCCTCGAGGCCACCCTCGACCTGGCCGAACGACTCGCCGGGCACGGCTATGTCGTGGTGCCGCACCTCGCGGCCCGGATGATCAGCGGCCGGACCGAGCTGGCCGAGATCGCGGATCGGCTGGTCGGCAAGGGCATCACCAGCGTCTTCGTGCCGGGCGGCGATGCCGAACCGGCCGGTGACTACCTCGATGCGCTCGCCCTCCTCGAGGACCTGGCCGCCCTCGGCAGGCCGTTCGCCCACGTCGGGATCACCGGCTACCCGGAGTCGCACCCCTCGATCCATGACGACCTGACCGTGCAGTCCATGTGGGACAAGCGTCGCTACGCCACGCACATCGTCAGCAACCTGACCTTCGACCCCGCCGTCGTGCGCGACTGGCTGCACCGACTGCGGGCGAGGGGCGTCACGATGCCGCTGCTGCTGGGGATTCCCGGACCCGTCGAGCGCACGAAGCTGCTCGGCATGGCCACCAAGATCGGCGTCGGCGAGTCGACGAAGTTCCTCGCCAAGAACAAGGGCCTGTTCGCCCGGCTGGCGGCCCCCGGTGGCTTCACCGGTGAGTCCTTGCTGGACAAGTGCGCGCCCGCGCTCGGAGAGCCGGGCGCTCTCGTCGAGGGCCTGCACGTCTTCACGTTCAACCAGATCGCGGAGACCGAGGCCTGGCGAGTCGACCTGCTGGCCAGCCTGCGCCGCTAGGTCTCACACACGAGGTCGCCGAGTGCCCGCTCGAGTCCGCGGTCGCCCGTCTCGACCACGGTGAGGGGCAGTCCGATGCTCGCCGCCGCCTGCTCGGCCAGCGCTCGCAGCTCATCATCGGGCTGCTGGGCGAGCCACACCATCCGCGTGTACTGGCCGAAGTAGGTGTCGCGCAGCTCCGGGTGACGGTCGAGGCCGAGCTCCTGCAGCACGGTGCGGGCGAACGAGCGGGCGAGGAAGTCGGTGAGGAGGTAGGTCCCCGGCTGCTCGTCGAAGAAGCGCTCGAGCCGGGACTCGCCCGCATACACGTCGTAGCAGTGCAGACCGGGCAGCCGTCGCACGCCGAGCTCGCGGCAGACCTCGTCGAGGGCGCCGTACGTCCCGCAGTCGGCGTAGCCGATGACCACCCGCGAGTACGCCGCTGAGAGCTCGACCGCCAACCGGCGCACCTCGTCGGCGATCCGGTCGGGACGGTTGTGCAGCAGTGGCGGCAGCGGGTGCACGTCCACGGGCCAGCCCCGGCGCGCCACGATCGAGGCGACGGGCTGGGCGATCGCGCCGCATGCGATCACGGCGGTTCGCTCAGAACGAGAGCTGGTCGACGAACTTGTCGTTGAAGTCGGGGCGGTCGGAGAGCTCGACATAGGTCACCTCCTCGAGCAGGGCGAGCGCGCCGGCCCGCTCGCGCACCGACAGCATGGCCATCTTCGCGCCCTCGCCCGCGACGTTGCCGGCGGCGACGATCCGCAGGACCGGGAGCTTCGGCACCAGGCCGATGCGGATCGCGGACGCGGGGGAGAGGTAGCTGCCGAACGAAC
>NZ_JANPEO010000390.1:0-1915 GCF_031422975.1 Nocardioides sp.
CAGCACCGCCGTCGCGGTCCTCGAGGTGAACCTGTCCCTCCATCGAGACGAGACGGGGGGGTCCATCTGCTCGAGGATCCCGGCCACCGCCTGGGCGATCTCCTGCCGCACGGCCAGCGGGGGGATGATGGCTGCGCTCAGGTACATGGGTGCCCTTCCGCGCGGACGAGATGCCGCGGCGTACCGAGATTGGCTGTGATTCGAGCGTCTGCCAGTGAAGTATGCGCCACGAGGCATCACAGCCGGGACAGTGCAGCCTTCAGCGGGTCGAGCCCCAGCGAACCGAGGTCGAGGGCGGCGCGGTGAAAGGCCCTCAGGTCGAACCGGTCGCCCTGGCGCTCCTGGACTTGCGTGCGTGACTCCAGCCAGATGCGTTCGCCGACCTTGTATGCCGGAGCCTGGCCCGGCAGGCCGAGGTAGCGCTTGACCTCGAACTGGATCACCGCGTCGTCCATGCGGCAGTGCTGGCGCATGAACTCCAGCCCCAGCTCGGGCGTCCACGTCTCGCCGGGATGGAAGCCGAACGGGTTGTCGGCCGGGATCTCGAGCTCCAGGTGCATGCCGATGTCGACGATCACGCGGGCCGCGCGCAGCGACTGGCCGTCGAGCATGCCGAGCTTGTCCGCCGGGTCATCGAGGTGGCCGAGCTCGTCCATCAGCCGTTCGGCGTACAGCGCCCACCCCTCGCCGTGGCCGCTGCACCAGCACATCAGCCGTTGCCAGCGGTTGAGGCTCTCCTTGCGGTAGGCCGTCTGGGCGACCTGCAGGTGGTGGCCCGGGACGCCCTCGTGAAAGACGGTCGTGACCTCGCGCCACGGGTGGAAGTCCTCGATGCCGTCGGGCACCGACCACCACATCCGACCTGGCCTCGTGAAGTCCTCGGAGGGGCCGGTGTAGTAGATGCCACCCTCGTTGGTGGGCGCCAGCATGCACTCGATCCTGCGGATCGGCTCGGGAATGTCGAAGTGGGTGTCCGCGAGATCGGCAATGGTGCGGTCGGCAAGGTCCTGCATCCATTCGCGGAAGACCTCGCGACCCTTGACGACCCGCGTCTCGTCGGCCTCGAGGTGGGCCACGGCCTCGTCGACCGTCGACCCCGGCAGGATCGTCTCGGCGGTCTCGGCCATCAGGTCGCTGAGCCGATTCAGCTCGGTCCAACCCCACGCGTAGGTCTCATCGAGATCGACCTCTGCCCCGAGGAAGTAGCGACTGGCGAGGGCGTAGTGCTCGCGTCCGACCGCCTCCTTCTCACGACCCTGAGGTTCCAGCTCGTCGGACAGGAACAGCCCGAAGGTGGCGAAAGCACGGCTCGCGGCGGCGGCGTACGCCGAGAGCTCCGTCGGATCCTCGACGCCGAGTCGCGTGACGAGGCCGGCGAAGAAGTCGCCACCCTCACCTGCCTGACCGGTCCAGCGGCGTACTTGCTCCGCGACCTCGGCGTATTGCCGCGCCGCCGCCACGTTGCCCTTGCGGGCCTCGTCGGAGAGGGTGGCGCGGAGGCCCTCGAGGGCGGTCGGGACGGCCGCCAGGCGCGCAGCGATGTTGGCGATGGCCTCCTCGCCCTCGGTCGGCATCAGGTCGAAGACCTCACGGATCTCGTGCAGGCCACTCCAGAGCACCGACATCCGCGATCGGCTCAGACCGGCCTCCTCCAGTTCGAGCTCGAGTCGGTTGCGCTCCAGGAACGAGTCGCGAGCCGCTGCCTCGCGGTCATCGACCGGCGTGGCCGCCTCGACCGCCCGGACCGCCGCACGCACGAGTGCGATCCGCGCGTCGTAGCCCGGAGGCGACAGGTCGGTCAGCCGGTCGTCGTGGCCGGCCACCCCGAACGCGGTCGCGGAGATCGGGTCGAGGGTCGCGTAGTCCTCGACGAACTGGTCACACAGGGCATCAACGGTCCGAGTCGTCACGCGGA
>NZ_JANPEO010000391.1:0-11394 GCF_031422975.1 Nocardioides sp.
AAACAACTGGCCCCCCCACCACCCCCGGTCTGTGGTCGAACTTGGGTGCCGGACGGCCTCCCCGGGGGGTGCCCGGCACCGGCCTATTTCCGACACTCCTGCCCGATCGAGCCGAGGTGAGCCCGTGACCGACCCGGGAACGCACGACGTCTGCTCGGCCAAGGGCTGCACGGCGCCCGCCGTCTGGGCGCTGTTGTGGAACAACCCCAAGCTGCACACGCCCGATCGCCGCAAGGCGTGGCTGGCCTGTGACGACCACCGTCAGTCCCTCAGCGACTTCCTCGGCGCCCGCGGCTTCCTCACGGACGTCGTCGCGCACCCGACTGCCTGAGCGGCCGCTCAGCCCCCGATGGCCGACATCGGGCGATCGGGCTGGAGGAACGACTCGTCGTCGATGCCGTGACCCGCGCGCTTGCCGGCCATCGCGGTGACCCAGCGGGCCGCGAGATCGTCGTCCGTCGCGCCGGCTCGCATCGCCGTACGCAGGTCTGACTCCTCGCGGGCGAACAGGCAGTTGCGGATCTGGCCGTCAGCGGTGAGGCGCACCCGGTCGCAGTCGCCGCAGAAGGGTCGCGTGACCGAGGCGATGATGCCGACCGTCGCCGGCCCGCCGTTGACGTCGAAGAGCTCGGCCGGGTCGCTCCCCCGCGCTTCGCCGTGCGGGGTGAGGACGAAGTCGGCGCTCAGGCGTTCGAGGATCTCGTCGGCGGTGATCATCTCCGCGCGACTCCAGCCGTGCTGCGCGTCCAGCGGCATCTGCTCGATGAAGCGCAGGTCGTAGGCGTGGTCCAGGGCCCACTGAAGGAGCTCGCCGGCCTGGTCGTCGTTGACGCCACGCAGCAGCACGGCGTTGATCTTCAGCGGCGACAGCTCGGCTTCCCGCGCCGCCTCGAGCCCGGCGATGACGTCCTTGAGCCGGTCGCGGCGGGTGATCTCGTTGAAGGTCTCGGAGCGAACGGAGTCGAGGGAGACGTTGATCCGGTCCAGGCCCGCCTCCCGCAGGGCAGTGGCGGTGCGGGCGAGGCCCAGGGCGTTGGTGGTCAGCGAGGTCTCGACGCCGAGCTCGTGCGTCCGCCGCACGATGTCGACCAGGCCACGTCGGACGAGGGGTTCGCCGCCGGTGAAGCGGACCTCGGTGATCCCCAGGCGGCGCACGGCGATCGTGATCAGCCGGACCACCTCGTCATCGCTGAGGGTCTGGTCATCGGGCAGCCACTCGAGACCCTCTGCCGGCATGCAGTAGGAGCACCGAAGGTTGCAGCGGTCGGTCAAGGAGACGCGCAGGTCCTTCGCGACGCGGCCGAAGCGATCTGCAAGAGGGAGCATTGCGCCAGTCTAGGTGCGTGCCGGTCGTGAGGGGGCTGCGGCTAGCCTCGTGCGGTGCGAAGGTTCCGGTTCCTGCTCACTCGTCGCTGGATCGTCTTCCTCCTCGTGGTCATCCTCCTGGCCTGGGTCGCCTGGCGGCTGGGCGAGTGGCAGTTCCACCGGCTCGAGGAGCGCAAGGTCCGCAACGCGATCGTGGAGCGCAACGAGTCGCGTGCGCCGGTGCCCGTGACCGACGTGATGACGACCGACTCACCGCTGGGTGCCGCCGACGAGTGGAAGCGCGTCACCGCCACAGGCACGTATGCCGTCGAGGACACCGTCGTGGTGCGCTACCGCACTCGCGAGGGCGCCGCCGGCGTGGATGTCGTGGTGCCCCTCGTGCTCGTCGACGGCGCGAGCGTGCTGGTCGACCGCGGCTGGTTCGCGACCCAGAACCGTGGCGCGACCCCCGACGACGTCCCCGCGCCACCCGCAGGTGAGGTCACCATCGAGGGCTGGGTGCGGCTGGACGCCACCGGCGACAGCACCCAGGTCACCGAGCAGTCCACCCGCTCGATCAACAGCGAGCGGATCGGCGAGGCGCTGGACCGCGAGGTCGTCACCGGCTTCGTGGACCTGCGTTCGGAGTCACCCGCGGCCGACGAGGAACTGCTGCCCGTGGAGCTGCCCGAGCTCGACAACGGGCCGCACTTCTTCTACGGCCTGCAGTGGTGGTTCTTCGGCCTGCTTGCGCTCTTCGGCTTCGGCTATCTGGTGTACGACGAAGCGCGCGGCGGGCGAGGGATGGTGCGCGGCTCTCGCCGGTCACAGGGCCCGGAGCAGCCCACCGTCGACCGGGAGCATCACGCCGCTCACGAATGAGGCGGCCGGCGACAGCAGGAACGCAGCCGCCCGGCCGAACTCCTCGGGCTCGCCGTAGCGACCCAACGGGATCTTCTTCTCGGCGGCGGTGCGGGCTGCCTGCGCATCCCCGGTGGAGGCGTCGAGCTCGGCGACTCGCTCGGTGCCGATCCGACCGGGCAGCAGCCCGTCGACGCGCACCCCTCGGGGCCCCAACTCGTCGGCGAGCGTCTTGGCGACCATCGCGAGGCCGGGACGGAGGCCGTTGGAGACCGCCATGTCGGCCAGCGGCTCGCGCACGCTCGACGACAGCACCAGCGCGAGCGAGCCGCCGGCGCCCAGGGCACGGCCGATCTCACGCGAGAGCCGGACCGCGCCGAGGAAGACCGAGGCGAACGCGGTCGACCACTGGTCGTCGGTGATGTCGGCGACCGGGCCCTTGGGCGGTCCGCCGACCGAGATCAGCGCTCCGTCGAGGCGACCGAAGGAGTGCTGCGCCGCGGCGATCACCGCGTCCGGCGTGGCGGGGTCGGCGTTGTCGGCCACCACTCCCCTGGCCCGATCGCCCAGGGCGTCGACCGCCGCGGCGAGCGAGTCGGCAGACCGCCCGGAGATCACTACGCGCGCCCTCGGCGACGAGCACGTCGGCCGTGGCCCGGCCGAGGCCACGAGTGCCGCCGGTGACGATGAAGACCTTGTCCTCGAGCTGGAGATCCATCGCCTCAGGATACGGGGGCGTCGTCGCGGAACTGCGTGTCGTGGAGCGTTCGGTAGAGCCCGCCCTCGGCGATCAGCTCGGCGTGCGTGCCGCTCTGCACCACCCGACCGGCGTCGAGCACCAGGATCAGGTCGGCGTTGCGCACGGTGGAGAGCCGGTGCGCGATGACCAGGGAGGTCCGTGACGCCAGGGCCGCGTCGAGCGCGCGCTGGACGGCCGCCTCGGACTCGGAGTCGAGGTGCGCGGTGGCCTCGTCGAGGACGACGATGGCGGGCGCCTTGAGCAGCAGCCGTGCGATCGCCAGACGCTGGCGCTCACCGCCGGAGAGGCGGTAGCCCCGGTCACCGACGACGGTGTCCAGACCGTCGGGCAGCGCCCGGACCAGGGAAGCGATCTGGCCGGCCTCCATCGCCTGCCAGAGCGCGGCCTCGTCGGCGTCGGGTCGGGCGTAGAGCAGGTTGGTGCGGATCGTGTCGTGGAACATGTGGGCGTCCTGGGTGACGTAGCCGACGACGTCCTCCAGCGACTCCAGGGTCACGTCCCTGACGTCGAGACCGCCGACGCGTACGGCGCCGGCCGTCGCGTCATAGAGCCGTGCGACGAGGTGGGTGACGGTTGTCTTCCCCGCACCCGATGGTCCCACCAGGGCCACCATCTGGCCCGGCTCGGCGGTAAAGGACACGTCGAAGAGCACCTGGCCGCTCGGCCGCGACTCGACCCGGGCGACCTTCTCCAAGGAGGCGAGCGAGACCTCGTCGGCGCTCGGGTAGCCGAAGTCGACGTGGTCGAACTGCAGCGACGCCACGCTCCGCGGCAGCACCGCGGCACCCGGCTTCTCCTCGATCAGGGACGGCAGGTCGAGCACCTCGAAGACCCGATCGAAGCTGACCAGTGCGGTCATCACGTCGATCCGGACGTTGGAGAGGCCCTGCAGCGGTCCCAGGAGTCTAAGGAGCAGGATGCCCAACGCGACCAGGGTGCCGACCGACAGGTCGCCCCGGATGGCGAGGTAGCCGCCGATGCCGTAGACCATCGCGGTGGCGAGCTGCGGCAGCAGGGTCATCGCGGCGAAGAAGACCCTCGTCAGCAGCGAGATCCGGATCCCCAGGTCGCGGACCACGGCCGCCTTGGCGGCGTAGAGCCGGTCCTCGGTCTCGCGCCGACCGAAGAGCTTGAGCAGCATCGCGCCACCGACGTTGAACCGCTCGGTCATGGCGTTGCCGAGGTCGGCGTTGCCGTCCATCTGCTCGCGGGTCAGACCGGCCAGCCGGTTGCTGACCCAGCGCGAGGTGAGCAGCAGGAAGGGGAACAGCAGCAGGCACAGCAGGGTGACCTGCCAGCTGAGGGCGAACATGGTGATGCCGACGACGAGCGCCGAGATCATGTTGGCCACGGTGCCGGACAAGGTGGAGGTGAAGGCACGCTGGGCGCCGATGACGTCGTTGTTGAGGCGGCTCACGAGCGCGCCCGTCTGGGTGCGGGTGAAGAAGGCGAGGGACTGGCGCTGGACGTGGCCGAACACCTGGGTCCGCAGGTCGAAGATCAGGCCCTCGCCGATCCTGCTGGAGAGATAGCCACCGAGGAGTCCCAGCATCGAGTCCACCACCGCGACGATCGCGATCGCGACCGCGAGCCAGATCACGAGATCGGTGTTGCCGGGCGTGATGCCGTCGTCGACGATCCGTTGCAGCAGCAGCGGCGGTGCCACCACGAGTCCCGCGTCCGCGATCGTGACCGCGAGGAACGTCAGGATGGTCCGCCGGTGCGGCCGGGCGAAGGTGAGCACCCGGCGCAGGGTCTGCCGCTCGATGCGCTTGTCGACGACGGTCCGGTCGGAGCGCAGGAACCGCCAGGGCGGTCCGGCGCTGCCGGGTCCCATCATCGACATGTCGTGTCCTCTCGGTTGGCCGAAGACTCGGCCGATCAGCTGGTGAAGGCCGCTGCCAGGGCGCGGAAGCGGCGGACCTGTGCCTCGCGCTCGAGCCGCCGCTGCTCGTCGAGGTCGCGGTCGGCTGCTCCCTGCAACAACATCTTGGTCTCGGTGACCACACCGGCCATCGGTGCGGACAGGGCGGCCGCGAGCTCTGCGACTGCTGCGTCGAGGTCGTCGGCGGGCACGGCCTGGGTGGCCAGCCCGATGTCGACGGCCTCCTGCGCCCCGACCATCCGGGCGGTGGCGCAGATCTCGAGGGCCCTGGCGTAGCCAACGCTCTCGACGAGGGGTTTTGTTCCCGTCAGGTCGGGCACCAGGCCCAGCGCCGACTCCTTCATGGAGAACTGGGCGTCGTCGGCCACCACCCGCAGGTCGCACGACAGCGCCAGCTGGAAGCCGGCGCCGATCGCATAGCCGCGGACGGCCGCGATGGACACGAACCGGGGGTCGCGCAGGAACGTGAAGCCCTGCTGGAACTCGTCGATGGCAGCCGAGGCCTCGTCGTCGCTGAGGGCAAGCAGGCCGATCACGCTCTCCTGGTCCTGGGTGCCCGGATCGAGCATCGACCGGTCGAGCCCGGCGGAGAAGGTCGCGCCCGCGCCCGTCACGACGACCACCCGGACCTCGTCCGGGATCTGCCGGCCCAGCGACGCGAGCGCGCGCCACATGGCGGGCGTCTGGGCGTTGCGGACCTCGGGGCGGTTGAGCGTGATGGTCGCGACCTGGCCGGCGACGGAGAATTCGAGGCCCACTGCGGCGAGATCGGGGAGAGTCATGCCCGGAGTCTTTCAGGACTCATGGAGCCGTACGCCGCCCGGTGCCCGGTGCCCGGGGTCAGGCCAGCGAGACGAGGTCGGCGTAGTCGTCGTTCCACATGTCCTCGTCGCCATCGGGCAGCAGGAGGACGCGGTCGGGCTCGAGTGCGCGGACCGCTCCCTCGTCGTGGGTGACCAGGATGATCGCGCCCTCGTAGGTGCGGATCGCGGCCAGCACCTCCTCGCGGGAGGCGGGGTCGAGGTTGTTGGTGGGCTCGTCGAGCAGCAGCACGTTGGCGCTGGAGACGACCAGGGCGGCGAGGGCCAGCCGGGTCTTCTCCCCACCGGACAGCACGCTCGCCGACTTGTGGGCATCGTCGCCGGAGAACAGGAAGGAGCCGAGCGCCGAGCGGGCGTCGCTGTCGGTCAGCTGCGGTGCGGCCGACTGCATGTTCTCCAGGACCGTGCGGTTCGTGTCGAGCGTCTCGTGCTCCTGCGCGTAGTAACCGAGCTTGAGGCCGAAGCCGGGCACGACGCGGCCGGTGTCGGGCGTGTCGACGCCGGCCAGGATGCGCAGCATGGTGGTCTTGCCTGCGCCGTTGAGCCCCAGGATCACCACCCGCGAGCCCCTGTCGATGGCCAGGTCCACGTCGGTGAAGACCTCGAGCGAGCCGTAGGACTTCGAGAGCTCCTCGGCGGTGATCGGGGTCTTGCCGCAGGGGGCCGGGGCGGGGAACTTGATCCGCGCCACCTTGTCGACAGCACGCTCGCCCTCGAGGCTGGACATCATCTTCTCGGCCCGCTTGAGCATCGACTGGGCGGCGGTTGCCTTGCTGGCCTTGGCCCGCATGCGGTTGGCCTGGTCGGTGAGGGTCTTGGCCTTGGTCTCGGCGTTGGCGCGTTCGCGCTTGCGGCGGCGCTCGTCGGTCTCGCGCTGGGTGAGGTAGTTCTTCCAGCCCATGTTGTAGACGTCGATCGCACCGCGGTTGGCGTCGAGGTGCATCACCTTGTTGACGGTCGCCTCGAGCAGGGCGTTGTCGTGGCTGATCACGATCAGGCCGCCGCGGTGGTTCTTCAAGAAGTCGCGCAGCCAGACGATCGAGTCGGCGTCGAGGTGGTTGGTCGGCTCGTCGAGGAGCAGTGTCTCGGCGCCCGAGAACAGGATGCGGGCCAGCTCGACCCGGCGGCGCTGGCCACCGGAGAGGGTCTTGAGCTGCTGGGTGAGGATGCGGGTCTCGATGCCGAGGCTGCTGGCGATCTGGGCGGCCTCCGACTCTGCGGCGTACCCGCCACCGGCGTGCAGCTCCGCGTCGGCCCGGGTCCAGCGCTTCATCCCGCGCTCGTGGGTGGCGACGTCCTCCGAGGCCATCTCCTCCTCGGCCTCTCGCATGCGGCGCACCACGTCGTCGAGACCGCGAGCCGACAGGATGCGGTCGCGGGCCAGCACCTCGGGGTCGCCGATGCGCGGGTCCTGCGGGAGATAGCCGACCTCACCCGTCGAGATGACCTTGCCGGCAGCCGGCAGCGCCTCACCGGCCAGGATCTTGGTGAGGGTGGTCTTGCCGGCGCCGTTGCGCCCGACCAGTCCGACCTTGTCACCGGCGGCGATGCGGAAGCTGACGTCCTCCATCAGGAGGCGGGCGCCCGCGCGGACTTCGAGCTGCTGGGCGTTGATCATGAGGCCCTCAGGCTATCGCTGCGACGACGCTTCCCTCTCATCGTGGGCCGCCGTGGGCCACTGGGATAAGTTGGGCCGACGCTGGCTCGACTCGGGCCTCGAGGAAGGGACACCGGCATGCGTTTCAACCCGAAGGCCGATATCGACACCTCGCGCGTCGACGACACGGGCACCACCGGCGGCAGTTCCCGTCTGCCGACCCCGACGTCTGCCGGCGGCGGCAAGCTCGGCCTCGTCCTGCTCATCGTCGGATTCCTCGTGAAGTACCTGACGTCACGGCGCGCTTCACGCGTCTCCACGCGTTAGCCTGCTCCGACTCATCGCTAGCCCGACCCAGCTGTCGCCCAGAAGGGGTTCACTCACATGCGCTTCAACCCGAAGGCTCGCCTCGACACCGGCCGCGTCGGCGACAGCGGTAGCGGCGGGGGTGGCATGCGCGGCGGCGGGATGCGGATCCCGATCCCGGGCGGCACCCGCGCCGGCGGCGGTATCGGCGGCCTGGTCATCATCGTGCTGTTCTTCGTGATCAGCAGCTGCCTCGGCGGCGGTGGCGGCACGTTGCCGTCGCCCGACTCCGGCATCGACACGAGCCAGAGCGGCAGCGATTCGAGCCGCATGCAGGACTCCGAGCGCTACGCCAACTGCAAGACCGGCGAAGACGCCAACACCGACGAGGACTGCGCTCGGGTGGCCGTCGAGAACTCCATCGTCGACTTCTGGGCCGAGCAGCTTCCCGCCCAGGGCGGGCCCTCCTTCACGCCCGCGAAGATGATCACCTTCAGCGGCGGGGTCGACACCGGCTGCGGTCAGGCCACCTCGCAGGTCGGCCCGTTCTACTGCCCCGTCGACCAGCAGATCTACCTCGACACCACGTTCTTCGCCGACGTCCTCGAAGGTCAGCTCGGTGGCCAGGGTGGCGACTTCGTCGAGCCCTACGTGCTGGCCCACGAGTACGGACACCACATCCAGAACCTCCTCGGCACCATGGGCAAGGTCCGCACCCAGAAGGGGCCCGAGTCCGACGCCGTGCGCCTCGAGCTCCAGGCCGACTGCTACGCCGGCATGTGGGCCAAGGCCGCGTCCGACGGGGACAACTTCCTCGTCGGCCTCGATCAGGGCGACATCGACGAGGCCCTGGACTCCGCCAAGACCGTCGGCGACGACCGGATCCAGCAGAAGTCCGGCCAGGGCGTCAACCCCGACGGCTGGACCCACGGCTCCTCGGAGCAGCGCATGCGCTGGTTCAGCGCCGGATTCAACGAGGGCACGCTGGTGGCCTGCGACACGTTCTCCGCCAGCCAGCTCTGACCGGGGACGGCTCAGGACAGCAGCGCCTCGATCTGGGCCGCCTGCCGCTGCATCGAGCGCACGTACGGCGCCACGCTGGGATGGGAGTACTTGCCGGCCAGCGCCCCCTGGCCGTCGGCGCCGCGACGCATCGCCCAGTCCAGCCGGCTGAGCGCCGTGTAGACGGTCGTGATCCGGGCGCCCACCGCGGCCGCGGCCGCGAGGCCGGGGTCGGCCAGCCCGTCGACGTACGCCGCAAGCAGTGGCTCGAAGTCCTCGCGGGTCGCCAGCGCCCACAGCCCGAGGTCGTGCCCGACCGCGCCGGTGCCCAGCGAGCTCCAGTCGATGGCGACCACGTCGTCGCCCGAGCGGCCGCGGAGGTTCTCGGGCGTCGGATCGCCGTGCTGCAGCACCTGGGGTGACTCGTCCAACGCGTCGAGATGCCGGGCCCGCTGCCGCCACAGGTGGTCGGCGACATCGGCCAGGGTGGTGCGGGCCAGCGTCTGCCAGCCGCCCCGACGCTCGATCCGGATCAGCCGCTCGCGCAGCTGGCCGCGGGCGAGCCACGGCTCGTCGGGCGGTGGCGTGCGCGCGAAGCGACCCAGGGCGCGCGCCACGAACAGGCCCGGGTTGTCGGTCTCGGCGACGCGCGCCTGCACCAGGGTCATGCCCTCGTCGTCGTCCTCGACGCGCTGGGTGGTCGGTCCACGCAGTCCGCTCGTGGCCACGACCAGGCCGTGCAGCGCCACCTGCGGCTCGCGCTCCCACCACGCGACCGAGCGCCAGTCGGAGAGCTCGGGCGGATCGCCGTCGACCGGCGCCTGCAGCCGCTTGACGATGACCTCGACGTCACCCTCGCGCGCCAGCCAGACGCCGTACGCCGAAGGGCTGGTGCCGCCGGGCAGTCGCTGCCAACCGGGCTCGGGCTGCCACATGGCGCTGACGCTAGCCGATGTCGCGGCTCCGGAAGCGCAACCAGGCGACCCCCAGCGCCACGGCCGCCATCGCGGTCATCACCAGCTCGGGGCGCCAGGAGAACGCCTCGGCGGGATACTTCGGGACGTGGTGGTACGGCGACAGGCCGATCATCCAGTCCGGCAGCCGCAGGCTCTCCCCCAGCTGCCCCACGGTCACGAAGGTCACCACCAGCGCCCAACCCGCGATCGCCCATCGGCTGCGCAGGGTCAGCAGCACCAGGCCTAGGCCGAGCACCAGCCAGACGGCGGGCGCCTGCACCAGCGAGGCCCAGATGCCGTCGACGCCGTCCCCGCGCCCGACCGCGGTGGCGACGCCGGACACCAGCAGCAACCAGGTGGTGCCGAGCAGGGCCAGCCCGCCGATGGCGAGCAGGAGGCGGTCGCGCGACGTCGCGGTCGCGAGCACGGTCTCGGTCCGGCCGTCGTGCTCGTCGCCCGCGGCGCGGGTGATCGCGGCGATGCCGAAGCAGGTGATGACAACGGCGATGACGGACGCCATCGCGAACAGCAGCGCGTCCTGCAGCCCGCCGATCCCGCCCATCGCCTCGATCGTGGCGCGGGCGTTGTCGGAGTCGAGCAGCGAGCCGATGTCGGGGATGATCGAACCCATCAGCACGCCCATCACGGCGATGGCGAGGGTCCAGCCGATGAGGGCGGTCTGCTGGGTCCGCCAGGCCAGGGCGACCGCGTCCCGCAGGCGGGGCGAGCCCGAGGCGGGGCCGGGCCGGTCGGGCAGCAGTCCCGCGCCCAGGTCGCGCCGTCGCCGGAGTGCCAGGGCCACGGCGGCGAGTCCCATGGCGAGCAGCGGGTGGAGCGCGAGCACCCACCCGCGCGGCGAGGACCACGCACTGAGCTGGGTGCCCCACCCGAACGGACTGAGCCAGCTCAGCCAGTGCGCCGAGGTGTCGCCCACGGCGCGCACGAGGTAGAGCGCGCCGATGACCGTCGAGGCGAGGAAGCCGACTGCGCGTGCGCTGCTCGACACCTGTGCGGCGAGCAGCGCGATCCCGGCGCCGACCAGCCCGATGCCCGTCCAGGAGGCGCCGAACAGCATCGAGCCACCGACGGGGAGCCCGGATGCGATGTTGCCGAGCGATGCGAGCACCCCCACCGCGATGGACAGCAGGGTCGCCTCGATCAGTGCGGCGGCCACCGGAGCGTCCGCGCCGAGGGCGGTCGCGCCGACCAGCTCCGCGCGACCCGTCTCCTCCTCGACCCGGGTGTGCCGGCGCACGACCACCACGGCCATGAAGGCCACGAAGACGGCGTACAGGACTGTCATCTTGGTCATCGCCAGCTCGCCGGCGCTTTGCACGTCGAGGATCGGACCGTAGAGCGCGATGATCGCGGGGCTGGCGTTGATCGCCTCCGCCGCGGCGACCCGCTCACGGGTGTCGGCGTAGAGGCCGCTGGTGCCGGCCGCGCTGGCGACCACCATCACGGTCAGGATCGCCACCCAGGCACTCGCCAGGACGCGGTCACGCCGCAGCGCGAACCGCACGAGCAGCCCGGTGCCCAGGAGCCGGTCGCTCACGGCCCGGTCCGGTAGGCGTCCAGGAAGAGCTCCTCGAGAGTGGGCGGGGTGCTGGTCAAGGCGACGACCCCGGCGTCGTTGAGGGCCTTCAGGAGCAACGACAGTCCCGCGGGGTCGACCGAGCAGGACACGACCTGGCCGTCCACGGAGACGTCGTGGATCCCCGGCAGGGCGGACAGATCTGGCACCGCCCCCGACACCTCGGCGCGCACCCGGTTGCGTCGAAGGTGCCGCAGGTCGTCGAGGGTGCCGCTCTCGACCGACCGGCCGGCGCGGATGATCGTCACCCGATCGGCGAGCCGCTCGACCTCGCTGAGGATGTGGCTGGACAGCAGCACCGTCGTGC
>NZ_JANPEO010000392.1:0-8471 GCF_031422975.1 Nocardioides sp.
TCGCCCTTGAGGACGTTGAAGAGCTGGGGGACCTCGTCGATCGAGTAGCGACGGATGAAGGCACCCACGCGCGTCACGCGTGGATCACGCGTGAGCTTGGGCAGCTCGGCCAGGGTCTTGCCCTCGGCAGCCAGCAGCGCCTCCAGCTCGTCGTCGGCGTCCACCCGCATGGAGCGGAACTTGATCATGCCGAAGGTCCGCCCTCCTTGGCCCACGCGCTCCTGGTGGTAGAAGACGGGGCCCGAGCTCGAGAGCCTCACCGCCAGGGCGCTCCCCAGGAGCAGCGGGCTGAAGACGGTGATCAGGAACATCGCGCCGATGCGGTCGAAGAGCGTCTTGCCGAGGCGGCCGGCGCCGGCATACTGCGGCTCACTGACGTGGAGAAGAGGCATGCCGGACACGTCGTCGAGGGTGAGGCGGGCCGACGAGACGTCGAGCACGTTGGGCGAGAGCAACAGGGCGATACCGGTCCCCTCGAGCTGCCAGGTCAGGTCGCGCAGGGACTCGTGGCCGAGGTGCTCGGTGTCGGTGACGACGACCGCTCTCGCGCCGGAGACCGCCAACGCCTCCGTGAAGTCGACGTGCGACGACATCACCGGGATGTCGCGGGTCGCGGCGTCCAGCAGGCTGGCGAGTGGCATCGCATCGTCCGGCACCCAGACCCCCGAGACCCGATAACCGGCCGCGATGTGTTGGACGAACCAGCGCGCGACCTGCCCGGCCGCGCGTTCGCCGCCGACCACCAGCACCGGGGTCATGGCCCGTCCTTCCTGACGCGCCTTGTGCAGCCACGCGCGCGCGATCTTGCGCTCGACGAGCAGGCCGACCAGGCCGAGGGGGAAGGCGGTGGCGAAGTAGAGCCGGGAGGCATCGACCTTGAAGGCCACCGACAGCAGCGCCAGCACGGCGAAGGCTCGGAAGGTGGCGACGACGACGCGGCGATACTCCTCGGCACCGTGGCCCACCACTCGAAGCTTGCGAGTCTGGTGAATCTGGAGGGATCCCCACCACATGCCGGCAAGAAGGAGGCCGAGCACGGGGTAGGGCACGTGTACGCCGTCGAATCGAGTCTCCGGGGAGGAGACACCGAACCGGACGGCTTGCGCGGTGGCCAACGCCATCAGGAGAACGACGAGGTCGCCGACCAGCAGGGCGCGCGCATAGCGCTTGCGCCAGTCCGAGGCCTCGCCCGCGGGGACTTCGACAGCACGCGGTTCGGTGGCGAAGTATCGGCGGGTGGCGAACTCCGCCGCTTCTTGAGCGTTACTCAACTCCGACATACAGCCATTCCCCCGATAAGACGTCTGGACTAGTCTCGTACCCAGGACACCCATCCGCAGCCGTTTCCCACGATGCGACCGGATTCTTTCCCGTGTTTCTGGCCACCGTGGAGGAGGGAGCCCACCCGAAGTCCAACGAGCAGTCGGCGAACGGGCTACGCGAGGCTAACCCTGGGGCTGTGCCCAGACCTTCACCCAGTCGACGTCCATCTGCTGGGGCAGCTTGTCCTCGCCGTCGAGGTGCTGGAGCTCGTAGTCGGAGCTGAGCAGGCTGAGGATCAAGAACTCGGGCTGGCCGGAGACGCCCTGGGTGATCGTGTCGGTGACCTGGCCGTCGATCCGGAAGACATACTTCTTCGGCGTCCACTCGACGGAGAACACGTGGAACTTCGAGGACCAGTCGCCGCCGAACTGCTCGGGGTCCGGCAGCCAGCCGCCGGCCGTCCTGCCCTTCTCCGTGGGGTGCCAGTAGACGAAGCTGGTCAGGCCGCCGTCGGGGTGGTCGTCGCCGAAGTACTCGATCACGTCGATCTCGGCGCCGGTGAGCTTCGCATCCCCGGTCGGCTCCGGGCCGAAGCCCTGCAGCCAGAAGGAGCCGTGCTGGCCGCGCTGCTCCTGGAACTTGATGCGCGCTGCGGCATACCCATAGGTGAAGCTGAATCCGCTGCCGAGGTGGCCGTTGAGGCGGTAGTCGTACTCCTTGCCCTTGACCCGGCACGTGCCCTTGTCCGGGTCGTCGAGGACGCTCAGGCGCAGCACGCCGTCGACCCACTCGACGGCGTCGTCGGAGGCTCGCGAGCACAGCCGGACCCCGGCGTACCCCTGGTCGCGCGTCCCCCAGGCATCCTTGACCCGCTCGTCGAACTCGTCGGTGAAGGTCGCGGCGGGAGCGTCGTCGGTGGACAGATGGATGCCGACCGGGGTGTCCCCGTCGGAGACCACCCGCATCTCCTTCGCCTCGCCGACGCTCAACGCGACCCGTCCGTCGGCGTCGGTCTTCGCAGTGTCCTCGAGCCTCCAGCTGTCACCGTCGACCACCTGCAGCTCGACCACCTGGCCGGCCTTGGCGCCCTCGACGGTCGCATCGACGACGTACTCCGCGTCCGTGGACTTCTCGGTGTCCCCGCCCGGGTCCGCCAGCTGTGGCAGCACGCTGGCGGTGATGCCCGCGCCGTCCTCGTAGTCGGACTCGGTGAGATCGATCCCGGAGGCGCCCGAGCACGCGGTCAGCGTGGCGAGGCAGACGAGCGCGGCGGTACGGCGCACGGCGGCGCTGGATCGGGACATCTAGCCATTCTTTCCCAGCCTCTGCGGGGACGGCGAATCGGCCGAGGCGTTGGCACCCCCGGATCGGATGACGGGGTTGGAGAAGTCAACTATCGTAGGGGGGTGGATACAGACGTGTCCCGCCGGACCCTGATTCGTACGGCGAGTTGGAGCGTGCCCGTCGTGGCCGTGGGCGTCGCCGCGCCGGCCTTCGCTGTGTCCCCCGGCGTCTGGAGGATCACGTCCGCGTCGTTCGAGGGCAATGCGTCGGGCGTCCGCAACAACAACGCCACCTACCAGTTCCGCTTCAGTATCGACGTGCCCAGCGGGACGACCGTCACCAACCCGAGCGCGTCCTTCAGCTCGACACCCGAGGGGAACGGCACCCGCATCACCGGCGTCAATCCCACCGGCACCGTCGACGGCTGGAACGTCACCGGATCGGACACCACGCTGACCTCGGCGGGTGCCTACCGGTCGTTCAGCTTCACGCGTGGCGCCAGCATCGTCGGGCCCGCCACCGTCACCCTCAACTTCAGCATGGACGACGTGGCCAACACCGACATCGGCGCCGCCGGTCGACCATTCGTCTTCACGTCGAGCAGTCCCGCCACCGGGCCCAACACGACGTTCACCGTGCTCCAGACCAATCAGGGAGCCGATCCCTTCTTCATCACCAGCCCCCCGGCCTGAGCCCGATCAGCTCGGGCGCACGCGCAGGCCGAGCAGGTAGAGCTCGCAGCCCAGGCACAGCCCGAACACCGCGTTGAGCAGGGCCGCCACGAGGGCCAGCCCGATCGCCACCTGCGCGACGAGCACTGCGCCGATCGCGAAGCCGAGCAGCGCCACGCCTGTGAAGACGAGGCCCACAGCCTGGGCGAACCGTGGCGGGCGCTCGTCCTCGAGCGTGGCCGGCGGCGCGAGCCTGGGCCGGACGAGCGCCTTGAAGACGTAGGCCGTCGGCGTGCGCTGCACACCCAAGGTGACGCCGGCCAGGAAGAATGCGGCCTGTACGGCCACGATCGCGACGGCCGCCGGTGTCGGCACCACCAGCGCCGCCGCCAGCAGGACGAGGGTCACGGCCGCGGTGAAGCGCGGTCCACGAGGATCGATCACGAGGCGACTCCACTCGGCAGGGCGGCGAGCACCTGGCCGCGTCGGGGTGCCCCCGCCGCGCGCGCCACCTCATGGCCGCGCGCGTCGAGCACCAAAGTGGTGGGAGTACGCCGAACGTCAAGCGCCCGCACGAGGTCCAGGTGCTGCTCGGCGTCGATCTCGAGGTGGCGTACGCCGTCCTCGCCCTGGGCCACGTCGGCGAGCACCACCCGCGTCGTGCGACAGGGGGCGCAGAAGGCGGAGGAGAACTGGACCAGCGTCGCCCGCTCGCCGAGCGACTCCTGGGGAAGGGCGGCGTTCACGTGGCCCCACGTCGGGGAGAGGGGCTCAGAGGCGAACGTGCCGTCGGTCGCGCGTCGGAACAGGCCGAAGCCGACCGCGACGACGACGGCGACTCCCAGGACCACGAGACCTGTCACGACCTGCTCCTCTCAAACCTTGTTCAACCAGCGGCGGTGGAACGTCGCGAGCGACCCCCGGCATTCCCGGGAGCCGCTCGCGACCTGCGTCACGTCGATCAGATCGCGACCGCGACCTCAGCGACCGAGCCCACGGCTGCGGTGACGCTGGTGTCGACCGGTGAGGCCTTGGGGGCCAGCGTCCGCAAGGTCCACTCGCCGTCGCCGGCGAAGAACCGGAAGTGCCCGGTCGCCGAGGTCGGGACCTCGGCGGTGAACTCGCCGGTGCGGTCCAGCAGTCGCACGTAGGCTCCCGCGACCGGCTCGCCCTCGCGGGTGACCTGGCCCTGGATCACGGCCTCGATCTGGGTGTTGACTCCGTCGAGCGAGAGACCGCCCTCAGTGGCGCCGCACATGTCAGTTGCTCCCGTCAGCAGAGCCGGGCTCGTCGCCGAGCGCCACCGGCACGCCCACGAGCGAGCCGTACTCGGTCCAGGAACCGTCATAGTTCTTGACGTTCTCCTGGCCGAGGAGCTCCTTGAGCACGAACCAGGTGTGCGAGGAGCGCTCGCCGATGCGGCAGTAGGCGATGGTGTCCTTGCTCCAGTCGACGCCGGCGTCGCTGTAGATCGTCTTCAGCTCGTCGTCGGAGCGGAATGTGCCGTCGTCGTTGGCAGCCTTGCTCCACGGCACGCTCGCGGCGGTCGGGATGTGCCCGGCGCGCTGGGCCTGCTCCTGCGGAAGGTGCGCCGGGGCCAGGAGGCGGCCGGCGAACTCGTCAGGGCTGCGTACGTCGACCAGGTTCTGGGCGCCGATGGCGGCCACGACCTCGTCGCGGAACGCACGGATCGAGTGGTCCTGCTCGGTCGCCGTGTAGGACGTGGTCGCCCGCGTCGGCAACTGGTCGGTGAGCTCGCGCGAGTCGAGCTCCCACTTCTTGCGGCCGCCGTCGAGGAGCTTGACGTCGTTGTGGCCGTACAGCTTGAAGTACCAGTAGGCGTAGGCGGCGAACCAGTTGTTGTTGCCGCCGTACAGCACGACCGTGTCGTCGTTGCTGACGCCGCGCTGCGAGAGCAGCGCCTCGAACTGCGCCTTGTTGACGAAGTCGCGGCGGACCTGGTCCTGGAGGTCGGTGGTCCAGTCGAGCTTGATGGCGCCCTGGATGTGGCCCTTGTCGTAGGCGGTCGTGTCTTCGTCGACCTCGATCAGGACGATGCCGGCGGTGTCGAGGTTGTCCTCGACCCACTGGGCGGTGACGAGCGAGTCTTCGCGGCTCATGGGAGGTGCTCCTTGATAGATGGAAGAAGTGGCGTGACAGCGCGAGGGCACGCCGCCGCGGCGGCATGCAGAAGACGAGCCCACTCTCGCAGAATAGTCCACAAGATAGGTGGACTTAGCAGAGGTTGAAGTGTGGACCCGTCAGGACATTCGACACAGCGCCGAGCGCGTGCGGCAGTGATCCACTGCGCGGCGCTTGGTCAGCATGGTCGAGAACATGCGGCAACCCTAGGCCGGGATCGGGGATCGACCAGCGGCCGTCTCACAGTATGGATGTACGTTCCATCATCTGAGATGCGCTGTGGATGACGCCAGCGGCATCGATACGAATCGTGATCGGCTGAGGGCCATGGCCGACAACCCCCTCTTCGACCCCGAGTCGCCGATCATGCGACCGGCTTCGTTCCACCGCGGGGAGAACTGCACCGACGTGGCCATTGCGCTGATAGCGGGCGGTGGATGTCGCGCGGTGTCCGCGGGGGCGCTGTCCGGGCGGCTCGGGGTGACGCCTGCGGCAGTCCTGAAGTGGTTCGGCTCCACGGCGGTGATGTGGGAGGAGATCGCTGCCGCCATCGGCAGGAGGTGGTACTCCTACCTCGACGCGCGCCTGGCCGATCTTGAGGTGTTCCAGGCCGTCGCGCTGTTCCTGCCTCACGACCAGCACGAAATCGAGTGGACGCGGGTGTGGCTGTCGATGCTCGAGCACGGCCGGCACCACGAGCTCGTGGGACGCCGACTGGCCCGGTGGGAAGCCCAGGAGCTGGAGATCCTCCATCGCGCGACGACCTGCCGCGACGCCCCGACATTGACCGCCACCATGGTTGTCGTGCGCGGCCTGCGGCAGATGGTGGCTGCCACCCACGAGCCCTTGGGTCTCGACACCGCCCACACGCTGCTTCGCCGACATGTCCAGCGTGCCTACGTGGACCGCGGGATCCCCGAGCCGGCAGCAGAGGCCGACGTGTTGCCGTCCACGCGCCGGTTCGTGTTCCTACCGCCGACGTGACCCGGTTGGTTGGTCGCGATTGGTTGGTCGCGATTGGTTGGTCGCGATTGGTTGGTCGCGACCAACCAACCGGGCCACTTGTGAGCTGCTCCGGCGGAGGTAGGTAGCGAGATACCTACCTCCGCCATGAAGTGCCCCGATCTGCGGGGTTTGGTAACGACGTACCAACCGGCCGCGGCGTCAGGTCCGGGTCACGCCCGATCGTGGGGTCAGCGCTTGACCTTCACCTTCTTGGACACGTCGTTGGATCCGACCTTGCCCTTGCCGGTGAAGAAGAAGACCAGCTTGTGCTTGCCCTTCTTCAGCTTGCTGAGCGAGGCGGTGCCCTTGCCCTTCTTGATCTTGGACTTGGCGATCAACTTGTACTTGATCGTGCCGTCGTCCTTGACCTTGACGATCTCCTTGACGACGATCGAGCCCTTGACCTTCTTGGCCTTGACCGGGCTGGCCTTGATCTTCAACGACGCCGTGGCGCCCTTGATCTTGACCTTGATCTTCGGCTGGTAGCCCACCTTGGCCGAGGCGGCCGAGGTGGCGGAGCCGATGAGTCGACCGTTCTCCGCAACGACGCGCAGAGTCAGGCGGTCGCCGATCTGGGCAGTCGTCGGGGTGAACGTGCCGCCCTTGGCGACGACGCTGCTTCCGACGAGCCACTCGTACGTGAAGGCGGTGCCGGTCTGCAGGTTCCACACGCCCGATTCGGCACGGAGGGCCTTGGTCACCCACGGGTAGCCGGCGATGACGGGCCGCTGCGAGGCGGCCAGTCTGTTGCCGAGGACGGCGTTGAGGCCGCCCACCATCTGACCGGACTTCACGGTCACGACGACCGCGTCGTCGATCCCGGCTTGGTCCTTCCACCACTCACCGACGTGGAAGCCGGTGTTGTCGTCGAAGCGGATCTTGTAGGTGCCCGGGCGCAACGAACGCGACTCGAACGTGGAGTCCGGCTCGAAGCTGACCCCGTCGGGGGCGAAGAGGCCGTCGATCGAGCCGACCACGTCGACGTCCGGGTTCAGCGGCGTGCCGGCAAGACCGGTCACCGAACCGGCGATGCCACCGGCCCGATCGAGGACGAAGTCCACGGCGCCCACGGGAGTGCCCGGGGTGACGGTGACGGCCGGCGAGGAGTCCTGGTTCTGCACCCCGCCGAACCAGGAGCCGAACAGCGCGAAGGCGTTGTCGTCGCCCTGCTCGGAGGCACTGGCGCGCACCTTGAACTGATTCTCGTTCTGGACCTTCTCCAGCTCGGTGAAGCTGTAGATGCCCTGACGGTTCGAATAGACGTACTCGACCGTGCTGCGATCAAGGGAGCTGACCGGAGTGGTCGTCGCGGACACGAGCGCGCCCACGACCGGGGCTCCGGTGGTGTCCTTGACCGAGCCGGTGACCTCGACGGTCTTGGTCGGGTCGGCCGGCAGCGGGGTCATGTTGGCGTTGACGTTGCCCACGACCTGGTCGACACCCACGACCACCGGCGTAGCGGCGGAGAAGTCGGTGGTGTTGTTGTAGTACTCGAACCGGTATTCCCCGATCGGGTCCTCGAAGCGAACGATCTGGCTGCCGGTCGAGACGTTCTTGATCGTGTACACGCCGAACTTGTCGGTGAGGTCGGAGCGGCCACCGGCGCGCACCTCGATGAACTCGAGCGGAGCGCCCGCGTCGCTGGTCACCTGGCCGCTGATGGAACCACCGGCGGTGAGCACGACGTTGAGGAGGGCGCCGGCGCCCGTTGCCGTCACCGGCTCCGCCGCAGCGAAGCTGCCCTTGTCGTTGAAATACTCGTAGGCGTAGCCGGCGGCGGCGAAGGCGACCTTGACCGGCGAGCCCTGGGTGGCGACCTTGTAGGCACCCTTCTCGTCCGCGTAGAAGGTGCCGAGGGAACTCTCGGTAGCCGCGTCATAGACGTAGATCTGCGCACCGGCGAGTGGCTTGCCGGCCGCGTTGGTCACCGTGCCGAGGACATAGGGCTGGTCCACGGTCCACGCACCGAGCGCCACCGGTGTCCCGGCGGCCACCGTGACGGCGTCGGCCGTCGCGAGGTCCGACTTGTCCTTGTAGTACTCGACGTAGGAGCCGGTGCTGAAGGCAAACTTGTAGACGCCGTCGTCGAGGGTGTCCTGGATGTAG
>NZ_JANPEO010000393.1:0-1864 GCF_031422975.1 Nocardioides sp.
CACGGACCCGGAGGGTGCCGGTGGTGTTGACGGTGGCGCCGATGACCGGGTCGCCCGGTGACTTGTGCACCGGGAGGCTCTCGCCGGTGACCAGTGCCTCGTCGACGTCGGAGTCGCCTTCCTCGACCACGCCGTCGGTGGCGATCTTGGCGCCGGGGCGGACCAGGAGGAGGTCACCGACGACAACATCGGCAGTGGAGATCTCGACCGGTTCGGAGTCGCGAATGACGAGGGCCTGGGGCGGCGCCAGATCCAGGAGGGTTCGGATGGCGTCGTTGGCGCCGCCGCGGGCGCGCATCTCGAACCAGTGCCCGAGCAGCACGAACGCGGTCAGCACGGTGGCCGCCTCGTAGAACACCTCGCCGCCACCGGTCAGGGTGACGCCGAGCGAGTACAACCAGCCTGCTCCGACGGCGACCGCGACGAGCACCATCATGTCGAGCGTCCGGGCGCGCAGGGCCCGCCAGGCTCCGTCGAAGAAGATCCCGGCGGAGTAGAAGACGACCGGCAGTGACAGCACCAGGCTGAACACGTCGTCGCGCAGGCCGAACGGCGCTGCGGTGTCGAAGCCGAACACCTCCCGCCCGATCGGGGACCAGAGCAGGATGGGGACCGAGAGCAGCACGGCCACGAGGAACCGGTTGCGCATGTCGCGAACCATGTCGGCCATCGACATGGACCCGTGCCCGCCGTGGCCCATCGCGTCGTGCGGCGAGCTCACCGGGGACGCGGTCGCCGCGGGGTGCCCGCCGTGCGGTTCATGGGTGAGGTGGTCGCCGTGTCCGGTCGGTGGCCGCGGCTCGGTCATCGGATCGCACACGTGGTGCGGGACCGACTGGCCGGTGCAGTGGAAGCCGCACTCGCGCACCCAGTCCCGCAGCTCGGTCAGGCTGGTGCGGTTGCGGTCGTAGGTCACGGTTGCGGTCTGCGAGACGGGATTGGCGTCGACGGAGAGGACCCCCGGCCGCCGGGACAGGACGGCTTCGGCCACGTTCTTGCTGGTGGCCCACTGCACTCCTGAGACCTCCAGGATCGCGGTCGCGGTGTCGTTGCCGCCTTCGTTCCTGGGGTCGCGGTGGCCGTCGGCATGTGCGTGCGTGGTCATCGATCTGCCTTCCTGGACGGAGCAGCGGTCGCCGCGCGGTCGTGCCCTGCGCCCGGATGAGCTGTGGGGGTGACGGAGACGGCCCGGAAGCGGCGCAGTCGCAGGCTGTTGGACACCACGAACACCGAGGAGAACGCCATCGCGGCGCCGGCGATGAGTGGGTTGAGCAGGCCCAGCGCGGCGAGAGGAAGGGCGGCGACGTTGTAGGCGAAGGCCCAGAACAGGTTGCCCTGGATGGTGCGGAGAGTCCGCCGGGAGAGCCGGATGGCGTCGACGGCCGCGCGGAGGTCCCCGCGCACCAGGGTCAGGTCAGAAGCCTCGATGGCGACATCGGTGCCGGTGCCCATGGCGATGCCGAGGTCGGAGGTCGCCAGCGCGGCGGCGTCGTTGACGCCGTCGCCGACCATCGCCACGGTGCGACCCTCGCGCTGGAGCCGTTGGACGACGGCGACCTTCTCGGCCGGGAGGACTTCGGCGATCACCTCGTCGATGCCGACCTCGGCGGCGACGGCACGAGCGGCGCGTTCGTTGTCACCGGTGAGCAGCACCGGGCGCAACCCGAGCTGCTTGAGCTCGGCGACGGCCTGGGCACTGGTCGGTTTGATGGTGTCGGAGACGACCAGGACACCGCGGGCGGCGCCGTCCCAGCCGGCGGCGATCACGGTGCGACCCTGTTGCTCCGCGACCTGGACAGCCTCGATCAGGCGTGCATCCAGCGGCTGGCTCCACTGGGTGGCGAGCCAGCCTGACCGTCCGGCC
>NZ_JANPEO010000394.1:0-3794 GCF_031422975.1 Nocardioides sp.
CGACACGATCGTCACGCCCCTGCAGCTGGCTCGTGCCTACGCCGCGATCTCCAACGGTGGCACGCTCTACGCCCCGACCGTGGCCAAGGCGCTGGTCAGCCCGAGCGGCGAGGTGCTGCGCCGGTTCGCGCCGCGCAGGACCGGCGATGTCCACGTACCCGAGAAGTACCTCGACTACATCGACGAGGCGCTCAAGGGCGTCACCAAGGTCGGCACCATGGCCTGGAAGATGGGCGGCTTCCCGCTCGACGACGTCGTCGTGCGCTCCAAGACCGGCTCCGCGGAGGTCTTCGGCAAGCAGTCGACCGGCTGGGTCGCGAGCTACACCGAGGACTACGTCGTGGTGATGATGATGAGCCAGGCCGGCACCGGCTCCGGGTCCGTCGGTGAGGGCGTGCGCAAGATCTGGGAGGCGCTGTACGGCATCGAGGGTGAGGCCGTGAAGCCCGCCGACGAGGCGATCCCGGGCGTCGTCGCCCCGGTGAGGCTGCCGACCTTCCTCGACGACGGCTCGATCCTGCCGCCGGTGAAGGAGAAGAAGTGAGCACCTCGACGCCCAGCACCCTGTCCGGCCGCGCGGCCCTGAAGGCGCCGGGTCTCGACTGGCTGCTGATGGTCGCGGCCCTTGCGCTCGTCGGCCTCGGCACCCTGCTGGTCTGGTCGGCGACCTCGACGCGCGAGGACCTCACGGGCGGCGAGACCACCGCCTACCTCACCAAGCAGCTCGTCAACGTCGCCATCGGCCTGGTGCTGATGGTGATCGTGATGGCCACCGACCACCGCTGGGTGCGGATCGTGGCGCCGCTGTTCTACGTCGGCTCGATCGTCGGGCTCGGGCTCGTGCTGGTCGCGGGCTCGACGATCAACGGCTCGCGGTCGTGGATCCAACTGGGCGGGATGTCGATCCAGCCCTCGGAGTTCGCCAAGCTCTCGGTCGTCGTCGGGATGGCACTGCTGGTGGCCGAGCGCACGGAGGGGCGATGGCGCCGTGGTGTGCGCAGCATCGAGGTGATCGCGATGCTGGTGATAGCCGGCATCCCCGCCGCCCTGATCATGCTGCAGCCCGACCTCGGCACCATGCTCGTGCTGACCGCGACCGTCTTCGGGGTGCTGGCCGTCTCCGGCGCCGACCGGCGCTGGCTGATCGGACTGACGGTCGTCGGCCTCGCGGGCGCGACCGTCGCGGTCAGCGCGGGCGTGCTCAAGGCCTACCAGGTCGACCGCTTCCTCGCCTTCACCAACCCCGGCCTCGACCCGCGCGGCGCCGGCTACAACGTCGAGCAGGCCCGGATCGCGGTCGGCAACGGCGGGCTCTTCGGTCAGGGACTCTTCGACGGCTCGCAGACCCGGTCCGGCTTCGTGCCCGAGCAGCACACCGACTTCATCTTCACGGTTGCCGGCGAGGAGCTCGGGCTCGTCGGTGCCGGGCTGCTCATCGCCCTGCTCGCCATCGTCATCTGGCGCGCGCTTGCCATCTCGGCCGACACCGACGACATGTTCGGCCGCATCGCCGCGGCAGGCATCGCGTGCTGGTTCGGCTTCCAGGCCTTCCAGAACATCGGCATGTGCCTCGGCATCATGCCGGTCACCGGCGTCCCGCTGCCCTTCGTGTCGTACGGCGGCAGCTCGATGTTCGCCGGGATGCTGGCGCTCGGCCTGCTGCAGAACATCCACCTGCGCTCGTCTGCGGCGCTGCCGACCCGGCTGCTCGCCACACCGAGGGTGCTCGTCCGCCGCTAGTTCTTCTTCTCCTTGCGGGGCTGGGTCGGGCAGTCGGTCGAGGCGGGGACCACGAAGTCGGCGTACAACCGCGAGTGGTCGGAGATCGCGGAGCCCAACACTGACGCTCGTTGCGGCTTGATGGTCGGGCTGGCGAGCAGGAAGTCGATGCGCGAGCCGTTGGGCCCGGTGCCCTCGGGGCCGGAGCCGGTCGACCAGGCGTCGACGAGCTGGCTGGTCAGGGGGGCGAGGGTCGCGGTGCTGATCGTGGCATTCATGTCGCCGCCGAGGATGATCGGGTTCTCCTCGTTGGCGAGGATGCCGGCGACGTGGCGGGCCTGGGCCTCGCGCAGTCCGGGCAGCTTGTTCTGCAGGTGGGTGGTGTAGATGCGGACCTCTTGTCCGCCGATCTCGACGCCAACCCCGAGCAGGCCGCGCTGCTCGGCGCCCGGAGCGTTGGGCAGGAGATAGTTCTCGGAGCTGAGGATCTCGAAGCGCGAGAGGATCGCGACGCCGTACTCCCCGTTGCCTGATCGCACGTTGGCGCCGAACGCGTGGTTCATCCCGAGCGCCTCGGCGAAGTAGGCGGCCTGGTCGATGTTGCCGGTGCCGCCCTTGAAGCGGTCGATCTCCTGCAGGAGCACGATGTCGGGGTCGACGGCCGCGATCTCGGCGGCGACGGTGCCGATGCCGCCGTAGGAGCGGTGCGTGTTGAAGTCGAGGACCCTGATCTCGACCGACTGCTGCAACTTCTGACAGGCGATGGCCTCGATGCCGGGCGGCGGCGTCGGGATCACATCGGTCTCGGCCTTGCCCGGCTTGGGCGTCGGTAGGGGGACGACCGGGCCGGTCGGACGCGTCGATGGCTACGGCTACGTCGAGGTCGACGTCGACGCGGCCTCGGGCCGGTCGTTGCCCCGGGAGCGGTCGAGGACGAAGAGCGTCGCGATGATGCCGAGGACGAGCAGCAGCAACCCGGCGCGGACGAGGTTCTCGCGCTTGCTCACTGGCTTCCCCCGAGTGCTTCTTCGTACGTCGCGTTGCTGTCGAGGAGAAGTGTGCCGCAGAACGCAGGCGCCGAGCACGGTGGCGTCGGCGGTTCGGGGGGAACTGCGCACCGACGAGACTTCCGGCGTAGCCTTGGCGGTTGCTCCTTCCCTGCCAGTCCTCGAGGTGTGTCTCCGTGTCCGTCGCTGTCTCCCCGGCATCGGTCTTCCCCCAGCTGGAGTCCCGGCTCCCGTCCGTGCAGAAGCCCATCCAGTACGTCGGTGGCGAGCTCAACTCCACGTTGAAGGAGTGGGACTGCGGCGCCGACACCGAGGGTGGCCAGACGGTCCGCTGGGCGCTGATGTACCCCGACGCCTACGAGGTCGGTCTGCCCAACCAGGGCGTCCAGATCCTCTACGAGGTGCTCAACGAGCGCGACTGGATCGTGGCCGAGCGCACCTACGCCGTGTGGCCCGACATGGAAGCGGTGATGCGCGAGCACGACATCTCGCAGTTCACCGTCGACCAGCACCGGCCGGTCCGCGCCTTCGACGTCTTCGGCCTGAGCTTCTCCACCGAGCTCGGCTACACCAACATGCTCAACGCCCTCGACCTCGCGGGCATCCCGATGCACGCGGCGGACCGCACCGAGGACGACCCGATCGTGCTCGCCGGTGGCCACGCCGCCTTCAACCCCGAGCCCATTGCGGACTTCATCGACGCCGCCGTCCTCGGCGACGGCGAGGAGGTCGTGCTCGCCATCTCCGAGGTCGTGCGCGAGTGGAAGGTCGAGGGCGAGCCCGGCGGGCGCGACGAGCTGCTGCGCCGCCTCGCGGTCAGCGGCGGGGTCTACGTCCCGAAGTTCTACGACGTGGCGTACGCCGCCGACGGGACCATCGAGGCGATCGTGCCCAACCGTCCGGGCATCCCGTTCCGCGTCGCCAAGCACACCCTGATGGACCTCGACGCCTGGCCCTACCCGCGCAAGCCGCTGGTGCCGTTGGCCGAGACCGTGCACGAGCGCTTCTCCGTGGAGATCTTCCGCGGCTGCACGCGCGGCTGCCGGTTCTGCCAGGCCGGGATGATCA
>NZ_JANPEO010000395.1:0-15242 GCF_031422975.1 Nocardioides sp.
CCGAGCGCGGTCTGGAGGTGCCCCGTGAGAGTGGCGACGTCCACGATGACGTCGGGGGACTCCTCGGTTGCGAGGACCAGTGCGTCGCCGAGCAGCATCCGGCCCTCGGCGTCGGTGTTGGCGATCTCGACGGTGGTCCCGCCGTACATCGTCACGACGTCACCGGGGCGGAACGACGACCCGGAGACCATGTTCTCGGCCATCGGCGCGAACGTGGTGACCTTGATCGGCAGCCCGAGCTGGGCGATGGCGAGGGTCGCGGCGATGACGCAAGCCGCGCCCCCCATGTCGCCCTTCATGCCGACCATGCTCGAAGCGGGCTTGATGGTGAGGCCGCCGGAGTCGAAGGTGATGCCCTTGCCGACCAGCGCGAGGTGCGTGGTCGCGTTGGTGGGCGAGTAGGTCAGCTTGGCCAGTCGCGGCGTCGCGTCCGAGCCGTTGCCGACGGCCAGCGTGCCGCCGAGCCCGTGCTGCTCGAGGGTCGCGTGGTCCCAGATCTCCAGTGCCACCGTGGGCGCGCCCCGACCCTTCGTCACGGTGGCGTGGGCCTCGCTCACCGCGTCGGCGAACCCGGCCGGCGTCAGGTGGCCGGGCGGCTCATTGACCCAGTCGCGGGCCATCCGCACGGCCTCGGCGAGCACCTGTGCCTCCTCGAACGCCGCGATCGTCTCCGCCTGGCGCGCGACCGGGCTGAGCACGACGACGTCGCCGGCCCTGGACGATGCAGCGTCCTTGGGCGGATTGCTCTTGTGCGACGTGTAGGTGTAGCCACCGAGCAGGTGACCCTGGGTCACGGCGTCGACCAGAGCAGGGGTGTCGGCGGGCAGGGCGATCGCGACCGACGCCGCGTTGGGCACGTTGCGGGCAGCGACACCGGCAGCGCGGCGTACGGCGGTCTCGTCCGGCTCCGCGCCGAGACCGACCAGCACGAGCAGCTGGGCGTTGATGGTGTTGTTGGTCGGGAAGCGGACCGACTCCCCGGCGTTGCCGGTCACGCCGAGCGTCGCGAGCAGCGGGCGCCACTTGCGACCCCAGGCCTCGGCGACGTCCGCCCCGGCGTCGCAGACCACCGGCCCCTTGTCGGAGGCGAGGACGCCGACCACGACGGCCTCCGCCCGGGTCTTGGCGGGGCTCGCGCTTCGCAGCGTGTACGTCGTCGTCACCCGGGGCACTTTAGGTCAGGGTGGGCGGTCCAGTCGCTGGGGTAGGTTTCGGCCATGGCTGACGCGACCCTCAAGCAGTCCCCACTGCACGACCGCCACGTCGCTCTCGGTGCGAAGTTCGCCGAGTTCGGTGGCTGGTCCATGCCCGTCGAATATCCCGCCGGCGTGGTCAAGGAGCACACCACCGTTCGTGAGTCGGTGGGCATCTTCGACGTCAGCCATCTCGGCAAGGCGATGGTCAGCGGTCCCGGCGCCGCCGACTTCGTCAACGCCACGTTGTCCAACGACCTCGCCAAGATCGAGCCCGGCAGAGCGCAGTACACGCTGTGCTGCGACGCCGAGACAGGCGGCATCGTCGACGACCTGATCGCCTACTACCAGGACGACGAGCACCTGCTGCTCGTCCCCAACGCCGCCAACACTGCCGAGGTCGTACGCCGCATGCAGGCCGCGGCTCCCGAGGGTGTCTCGGTGAAGAGCCATCACGAGGAGTACGCCGTCCTCGCCGTCCAGGGCACGAGGTCCGACGATGTCCTGCAGCGCGTCGGCCTGCCGGCCGGCCATGACTACATGTCGTTCGTCGAGGCACAGATCCCTGATGTGCTCGTCGCCGACGTAGGCGTCGTGGTGTGCCGCACCGGCTACACCGGGGAGCGCGGCTACGAGCTGATCGTTCGCAACGACGCCGCGGGTCCGCTGTGGGACGCGCTCCTGGCCGCCGGCGAGGAGTTCGGCATGCTGGCGTGCGGACTCGGCTCGCGCGACACGCTGCGCACCGAGATGGGCTACCCGCTCCACGGCCAGGACATCACCATCGAGGTGAACCCGGTCGAGGCCGGGCTGAGCTGGGCCGTCGGCTGGAAGAAGGACGCCTTCTGGGGTCGCGACGCCATCGTGGCCGTCAAGGAGGCCGGACCCAAGCGGCGCCTGCGCGGTCTGGTCGCGACCGGTCGGGGCATCCCGCGGCCCGGCATGGGCGTCACCCTGACCCAGGACATCCCGCTGTGCGACATCACCTCGGGCACGTTCTCGCCGACGCTCAAGAAGGGCATCGGGCTGGCGTTGGTGCCGGTGATGGTCAACCCCGAGGCCGAGGTGGGCGTCGATGTCCGCGGTCGCCGCGAGATCTTCCAGCTGGTGAAGCCGCCCTTCGTCGACACGTCCGTCAAGGAGTCGTGATGTTGCCCGAGCAGCCGCCCACGTTCCGTCAGCCCTCCGCCACCGAGCGTCCGTGGTGGTGGCGCCTCGAGGACGCTGCCGGCAACGAGGTGGCGGCCGACGAGTTCGCCGGCCAGCGGTTCCTCTCCCAGGCCGACGCGGAGTCGTGGGTGGGGGAGATCTGGGCCGACCTGGCCGAGGCCGGCGTCGACGGCGTCACCCTCTTCGAGCACGAGCGGCAGGTCTACGGACCGATGTCGCTGCACGCCTGAGCCATCCGGCCGGGCCATCCAGAACTGCTCCGGTCGCGAATGAGGGGTGGAGGTGCGGATGGACACCCACGACGACTTCGTGGCCGCCCGCCGGTCCTCGCTGGTCGAGGAGTTCGGCGGGGGAGTAGCAGTCGAGGCGGCCGTCGACCGCGCGCTGGCGCGCTGCCGGCGCGGGTGGTCGAGGCTCGAGCAGACCACCGACGTCGAGGCACACGTCCGCGACCTGGTGGCCGAGGAGCTCGGAGGCCCCCGCCGCCGCCGGCTCACGCTGGTTGCTCTCGGGGTGCTCGCGCTGCTGAGCGTCGGCGCGGTCCTCGTCTCCATGCTGCCTGCTCCGCCGGCCGTGCGGCAAGAGGCGAACCCGGTCCCGGTGCCATGGTTCGCCGAGGGCGAGCTGCATCTGGCCTCCGTGGTGGTCAGCCTCCCGGGAGCCGGTGAGTTCGTGCCGCTCGACGACGGCGTCGTGATCGAGGACGAGGACGGTTCGCTGCTGCTGGTCGGCGCCGATGGAGGCGTGTCCGACTTCGACGACCCGATGCCGTCCCTGTCGGAGCCCGACGTGCCGGCGCCGTACGACAGCCGCGCTGACCTGTCGCGACAGCTCGGCGTCGCCGTCGCGCCGAGCGGGGAGACCGTCCACCTCATGGAGATCGCGGCCGAGGGGCCCGAAGCAGGTGTCTTCGTCCGCCTCTCCGAGACCGTCAATCGACTGTTCGTCGTGTGCGCGGATCTCCGGTGCACCACGAACCGCCGGATCGTCGTTTCGGGACGCGACGTGCGCCTGCGCTGAGGCCCGGTCGGGCCGCAGTATCGTCGGTGGCATGCAGGCCTATCTCGATCTTCTCCAGCGGGTCCTCGATGACGGTGCGGAGAAGTCCGACCGGACCGGGACCGGCACCTACAGCGTCTTCGGCCACCAGATGCGCTTCAACCTCGCCGACGGCTTCCCCCTGGTCACCACCAAGAAGATCCACACCAGATCTGTCTTCGGGGAGCTGCTGTGGTTCCTGCGCGGCGACACCAACGTCAAGTGGCTCAACGACCGCGGCATCTCCATCTGGGACGAGTGGGCCGACGCCAACGGCGACCTCGGCCCGGTCTACGGCTACCAGTGGCGCTCGTGGCCGACGCCGGACGGGCGGCACATCGACCAGATCGCGCAGGTGATCGAGCAGATCAAGCTCAACCCCGACAGTCGCCGGCACCTCGTCTCCGCCTGGAACGTCGCCGACATCGGCGAGATGGCGCTGCCGCCATGCCACACCCTGATCCAGTTCTACGTCGCCGACGGCCGGCTCTCGTGCCAGCTCTACCAGCGCTCCGGCGACGTCTTTCTCGGCGTGCCCTTCAACATCGCCTCCTACGCCCTGCTCACCCACATGGTCGCCCAGGTCACCGGGTTGGAGGTCGGCGACTTCGTGCACACGATCGGCGACGCGCACCTCTACTCCAACCACGTCGACCAGGCCCGGCTGCAGCTCACCCGGGACGTTCGCCCGCTGCCGCGGCTCGTGCTGAACGAGTCGGTCACCGAGATCGACGGCTTCGACCTGGAGGACATCGGCCTCGAGGGCTACGACCCGCACCCCGGTATCAAGGCCCCCGTTGCAGTCTGAGCAGCCCCGCCGCATCACGCTCGTTGCGGCGTACGCCGAAGACCGCGTCATCGGCGACGCGGGCGCGATCCCGTGGCACATCAGCGAGGACTTCGCTCACTTCAAGGCGGTCACCATGGGCGGCGTACTCCTCATGGGCCGCGCCACCTGGGACTCGATCGGCCGGCCATTGCCGGGACGGACCACGATCGTGCTCACCCGGTCCACGTCGTGGGAGCCCGGTTTCGAGGGGGTGCACGTCGCACACTCCCTCGACGAGGCCCTCGCCCTGGCCGCCCCCCTCGGAGAGATCTTCGTGGTCGGCGGAGCGCAGATCTACGAGGTGGCGCTGCCGCTCGCCACGCACCAGATCCTCACCGAGGTCGACCTGTCACCCACCGGCGACGCGCGCTATCCGGGCTTCCCGCTCGACGAGTGGACCGAGGTGCGCCGCGAGCACCGACCCGACCTAGGTCTCGACTGGGTCTGGTGGGAGCGTCAGGGCGCTCAGGCGTAGCGGTGGCTCTTGGCCGCGTGACCCTTCTCGCGGGTGCAGGTGCGTCCGCTGATCGCGCGGTGGCCACAGAGCCCGGCGTCGGCGGTGTCCGCGGTGTCTGCCGCTTGTGCCGCGTCCGCCCGATCGGTGGCGGCGGGGGCCACTGCGGCGGGGGTGGGCGGCTTCTTCGCGGTCGCCTTCTTTGCGGCCGGTGCGGAGGTCTTGGCTCGTGCCGTGTTCTCGGCGTAGCGGGCCTCGCGCATCGCGCGCAATCCGTCCATCTTGCTCATCGTCTGCTCACGAGCACACGCTATCTGCTCCGAGTGAGTCGGGTGACTCCGACGCTCGTCGAAGCCCGGTGATCAGGCTTACGACGTACGCGACTCGGGGCGTTGTCGTGATCAGAGCTTGAACAGCTTGCGGTAGGGGCTGGTGATGCGGATCGGCTGGCCACGGAAGTCGACGGTCACGGCGCTCGGCTCGACGCCGACCACGCGACCGACCCCGTGGGCGTCGTGACAGACCGAGTCGTCCATCGAGAAGGTCTCGATGGTCTGTTCGGGCTCTGCCTTGAAGGGACTGCTGGCGAGGTGGCGGCGCGCTGGAGTTGTCATCGGTCCAAGTATGCGCCCTCTGACCAGGGATGGCGCCTTCACGGAGTGCTGGTCGCGATAACCTGACCCTCATGACAACCGCAACACCGTTCGGCCGCCTGTTGACTGCGATGGCGACGGCGTTCCACGACGACGGGTCCGTGGACCTCCAAGGAACGGCGAAGATCGCCGCGCACCTCGTCGAGAACGGCAACGACGGCGTGGTCGTCAGCGGCACCACCGGTGAGTCCCCGACGACGACGGTGGTCGAGGACGGCCAGATCCTCCAGGCAGTCAAGGACGCGGTCGGCGACCGCGCCTGCGTCATCGCCGGCGTCGGTACCAACGCCACCGCGCACTCCGTCGAGCTGGCCGAGCAGGCTGCGAAGATCGGCGTCGACGCCCTGCTGCTCGTCACGCCCTACTACAACAAGCCCAGCCCGCGGGGTGTGCTGCACCACTTCCGCAGCGTCGCCGAGTCGACGGACCTCCCGGTCATGTTGTACGACGTCCCCGGCCGCACCGGCCTCCCGATCGCGCTCGAGACGTACGAGCGAGCCCGCGAGCTGTCCAACGTCACCAGCGTCAAGGAGGCGACCGGGGATCCCGCCCACACGGTCGTGTTGACGCAGCTCGGCTACTCCGTCTACTGCGGTGACGACGCGGCGACCCTGGGCTATCTCGCGTACGGCGCCGACGGGCTCGTCAGCGTCGTCGGGCACGCCGCAGGGCGCGAGCTCAAGGCGATGATCGAGGCCTTCGCCGCCGGCAACCCCGCCGAAGCGCTGGCCATTCACACCCGGCTGGTGCCGGCCTTCGACGCCGTCATGGGCGTCGCCAACTACGGAGCAACAACCGCCAAGGCAGCCCTCGAGCTGCTCGGCGTGCTCGACAACCGGAACGTGCGAGGTCCGCTCGTTCCTCTCGACGACGACGAGGTCACCGCGCTCCGCGCGGGGCTCGCCGCGTCGGGCCTTATCTGAGGAGTCCCTTGAGTCATCCGCATCCCGAACTGAGCACGCCCGCGCCCCTGGCCGTTGGAGGCCTGCGGATCATTCCGCTCGGCGGCCTCGGCGAGGTCGGTCGCAACATGACTGTCTTCGAGTACGACGACCGGTTGCTGATCGTCGACTGCGGCGTGCTGTTCCCCGAGGACCACCACCCCGGCGTCGACCTGATCCTGCCGGACTTCGAGCCGATCCGGGACCGGCTCGACAAGGTCGAGGCGCTGGTGCTGACCCACGGTCACGAGGACCACATCGGCGCCACGCCCTACCTCCTGCGCGAGCGCGGCGACATCCCGCTCGTCGGCTCGGAGCTGACGCTGGCACTGCTCGACTCCAAGCTGCGCGAGCACCGGCTCAAGGAGACGGTGCACCACGTGGTCGAGGAAGGGGAGACGATCACCTTCGGCCCCTTCGTGCTCGAGTTCATCGCGGTCAACCACTCCATCCCCGACGCGCTCGCCGTCGTGATTCGCACCGGTGCTGGTGTCGTGCTCCACACCGGTGACTTCAAGATGGACCAGCTGCCCCTCGACGGCCGGATCACCGACCTCAACGAGTTCGCGCGGCTGGGTGACGAGGGCGTCGATCTGTTCATGACCGACTCCACCAACGCCGAGGTGCCCGGCTTCACGACCTCCGAGAAGGACATCGGACCGGTCCTGGACCGCGTCTTCGCCAAGTCCAGCCAACGCATCATCGTGGCGTGCTTCGCCTCCCACATCCACCGGGTGCAGCAGGTGCTCGACGCGGCCGTGGCCCACAACCGGAAGGTGGCCTACGTCGGTCGCTCGATGGTCCGCAACATGGCGATCGCCAAGGAGCTCGGCTACCTCCACGTGCCCGCCGGGGTGCTGGTCGACGCGAAGGAGCTGGCCGACCTGCCGGTCGACCGACAGGTCCTGGTCTCGACCGGTTCCCAGGGCGAGCCGCTGAGTGCACTCAGCCGGATCGCCCAGCGCACCCATTCCTTCGTCCATCTCGAGCAGGGAGACACCGTCGTCCTGGCGAGCTCGCTGATCCCCGGCAACGAGAACGCCGTCTACCGCGTGATCAACGGCCTGTCGCGCTGGGGCGCCAACATCGTGCACAAGGGCAACGCCCTGGTCCACGTCAGCGGTCACGCCAGCGCCGGTGAGCTCCTCTACTGCTACAACATCGTCAAGCCGCGCAACGTGCTGCCGATCCACGGCGAGATCCGGCACATGCGCGCCAACGCCGAGCTGGCGATCGCGACCGGCGTGCCGCGCGACCGCGTGGTCATGGCCGAGGACGGCGTCGTCGTCGACCTCGTCGACGGCGTCGCGACCATCGCGGGCAAGGTCGAGTGCGGCTATGTCTTCGTCGACGGCTCGGCCATCGGTGACGTCACGGAGTCGAAGCTCAAGGACCGTCGCATCCTCAGCGAGGAGGGCTTCATCTCGGTGATCGTGGTCGTCGACTCGGTGACCGGTAAGGTCTCGGGCGGGCCCGAGATCCATGCTCGCGGCTTTGCCGAGGACGACTCGACCTTCGATGCGATCAAGAAGCCCATCATGGATGCGCTGGCACGAGCGGCCGCCGAAGGTGGTGCGGACTCCTACCAGATGCAGCAGATCGTACGTCGCGTCGTCGGCCGCTGGGTGAACAAGACCCACCGCCGTCGGCCGATGATCATCCCGGTCGTGATAGAGGCCTGAGCTGCTATGGGGGACCAACATTCGAGCGGCAGCGTCGGGGCGCCGTCCGCTCAGGCGCTGCAACGCCTCTCCGAGCTGGTACGACGCGTCAACTCCTCCACCGACACCACCCAGGTCCTGGAGGAGATCGCCAACGGTGTCCGCGAGGTGCTCGGCTACGGCGTGGCGGCGATCAGCCAGCTCGAGGGCGACACGCTGGTCATGGTGGTGGTGGCGGGGCCCGAGGACGCGCGCAGACAGATCCTCGGGCGCCGCACTCCCGCGGTGGACGTCCTCGACGAATATCGAGCCGCCGATCACTGGGGGATCCTGCGCTACGTCCCGCACGGGCGGCTGGACCCTGCACATCTCATCGGCGTCTGGACTCCCGACATCCAGCGGAGCGAAGACCCCGATGACTGGCACCCGGACGACGCTCTCTACGCGCCGCTCTACTCCGCGACAGGTGAGCTCCTCGGCAACATGGCGGTGGACCTGCCACCGGGGCTGCGCGTGCCCGGCCAGGCAGAGCGGGACCTGCTCGAGATGTTCGTGGTGCAGGCCGGTCTGGCGCTGTCCAACGCCCAACAGCGCGAGCGCCTGGCCCGCCAGGTGCACCTGGGAGGGATCCTCAAGGAGGTCGCGCAGGCGGGCAGCCAGCTCGGCATCGAGGCCCTCTTGGACGCTGCCACCGACGTCGTCAACCGCGGCTTCGGCGCGGTGCGCACGTGGGTGCGCTGTTTGTCCGACGGGGAGGGCGGCCAGGAGACCTCCATCGGGCACCCGCCACCCGCTGAGGCATCGCCGGGGATCGAGACGCTTCGCACCGACCTCGCCGTGACGGCGTGGCCGACGGGAGCGCTGGTCCTGATCGCGGTCGATGACGTCGATTCCGCGTTCCTGCCGGTCAGTCGGGTGGCGGTCCAGGCAGCCATGCGGGCTGCCGCTGTCGACCACGGCGTGATCGCCCCGGTGGGGGTGGGACCGGAGATGTTCGGCTATCTCGCGATCGGACTGGGGGCGGACCACCCGCAGCTCCGACCCGATGAGCTCGCCACCATCGGCGAGATCGCGCGCGAGCTCGGGAGGATGGTCCACAGCGCGCGGCTGTTCGAGACCGAGCAACGGCTGGTCTCCGAGCTCCGAGATCTCGATCGCTACAAGGGCGAGCTCATTGCCACGATCTCGCACGAGCTCAAGACGCCGCTGACGACGATCATCGGCCACGTCGAGCTCATGGAGGACGAGGGCATCGACTCCCGGTCCGTGGAGGCGATCGGGCGCAACGCCGAACGCCTCGACCGTCTGATCCAGAACCTGCTCGACTACGCCCAGGTGCAGGAGCGTCGAGATTCGGTACGTCGCACCGTCGACCTGGTCGAGCTCGTGGACGCCGCGATCGAGCTGCTGAGCCAGCAGGCCGAGTCCGGGGGAGTGCGAGTCGTCTTCGAGCGCCCTCCGTGTCGTGTCGAGGTCTTGGGGGACGCGGAGGAGATCGGCACCGTTCTCAACAACCTGCTGGGCAACGCCGTGAAGTACACCCGGACCGGAGGTCGGGTCGACATCGAGGTGGCGGCGAACGACGCTTGGACGCAGGTCGCCGTCTCCGACACCGGTATCGGCATCTCCCCGGTCGACCACAGTCGTGTGTTCTCGACGTTCCACCGATCGAGCAACCCCGAGGCACTGTCCTTGCCCGGCACCGGTCTTGGTCTGGCCATCTCGCGACGCATCGCCGAGGCCCACGGAGGCCGGATCGAGGTCGAGTCGACACTGGGTGCTGGCAGCACGTTCCGGCTGCTGATCCCCAGCCTCTCCAACCCCACGAACGGCTGACTGGTCGACACCTGCAACGAGGGCCCCGGCACAGTGTGCCGAGGCCCTCGCAGTAGTGCTGGTGTGATCAGCGAATCACGCGCAGTCGCACGTCGTCGCTGCTGGTGAGCATGGTGGCAGAGCCGAGGTACTTGGCCACCACCTTGTGCTTGCCGAGCTTCAGGAACTTCTCGACCCTCATCATGGCGCGGCCATCGTCAAGGGTGAGCCTGCCGATCTTCGTGCCGTCCAGCAGGACCTTGACCTTGCCTGTGGCCTCACCTGCGGCCGAGGTGACACTGACGATCACCTTGAACGCTTCGCCGCGCTCAACCCTGGCCGGCCTGACCTTGACGTGCGTCGTGGTCGAGGCCTTGGAGGGCGTCGGCGTCGGCGTGGGCGTCGGCGTCGGCGCCGGACCCTGGACGGTCACGGTCACCGGCGCCGATGACGGCGCCGTGATGTGGTCGCCGGCGTAGGCCACCTTCATCACATGCACACCGGCAGGGATGGTGCCGGGCACCGCGAGAGTCGCAGCGCCGGTGAGGAGCGTTCCCGTGCTCAGTGTCACGCCGTGCTCGTCGATCAAGGACACCTGGCCCTTCGGCGGCAGTCCGGTGTTGCCGTTGCGCGCGACCTTGACGTCGACGGTCGAGGCCTGACCCAACAGCGACGGCTCCGGCTTGTGGACCGCTGTGGTGACGGTTGCGGCCTCACATACGGAGACGCTCACATTGTCGACGTACCAACCGTCGACCCCGCCACACCCGTCGCGTCCCACGTTGAACCGGAAGCGAACGGTTGCCGGGCCCGCGACACCGACCTTGCTCAGATCGACGATCGAGGTGCCCCACGAGCCGCTTGCCTTGCCACCGTCGGTGCCGCTGAAGGCTTCTTCGCCGGCCATCGGGTTGGTGTTGAAGGGCTGGCCCTGAACGACCGCGGGGTCGAGGACCGCGTTGGGCCCGTTGAACGCGTAGGCGTCGGCGGGGATCACCTCGAACGGACCGTTGTTGACGCTGACCGACACGTTGGCACCGTCGAAGCCGCTCTCGGTGGCCACGTAGTGCTCGAAGGTCAACCTCGGCGAGGCTCCACCGGAGGGCAGTGCCACGGAGGGGCTGATGATCGCGTCACGACTTGAGATGTCGTTGGCCCCCCCCGCGCAGTCACCGTCGTCAGGAGTGGGACCGAAGGCAACCGTTCCCGCGTGGTTGTCCGGCGCGGCACTGGTCGCGACCCACTCGATGCCGTGTCCCGCAGGGAAGGTCACAGTCTGGTCGGAACTCCACGAGCCGAGGCCTGACTCGAAATCCTCGGTGAAGAGTTGGGCGCTGGCCAAGCCCGGGCCGCAGGGCGACGGGCTGCCCTTGGTCAGCAACGGCTGGAAGTTGCACTGCACGGGCTCCTTGCGGAGCTCGACCGCCCGGGCGACGGCCGAGACCGAGGCACAGTCGGCTGCCGTGATCGGGGCCGCGAGCTGGGCGCCGTTCGGAGTGACGGACACCTTGTTGATCGCCGTGCCCGTCAGGTCCGCACAGGAAGCATCGAGCGCATCCGCCATGTCGGTGAAGTTCGACGTGGGGGTGAGGTAGGCCGACTGGGTGCGCCACCACAGGTTCGCTGCCTTGTCGATCCCGATGCCGTTGACCGTCACCCCGTTGTAGGTGCCGCCGTCAACGAGCAGTGCGTAGGCGTGGTTGGGAACTCCCGAGTTGGAGTGGACGCCACCGTGATCGCTGGTGCCGTCGCACTTGTATTCAGCGTCGGACACCTTGCCCGGGTCGCCGTAGCAGGTGGGGGCCCACATGTCGCGGATGGCTCCACCGAAGGCCTCGGACTTCTCGCCCATCAGCCAGCGGTAGGAGTCGAAGCGGGCGCCGCTGGCGTCCTTGATCGTCGCCGTGACCGGCTGGTTGGCGGCGAGCTGGGCGCGAATGGCCTCCCGCTTGTCCAGGCCGATCGACACGGTCGGCGGGAGCGTGGTGTCGGGCGAGCTGAAGCCCACCGGTGCGTTGTCGCGGTTGCCGATGATCAGCGCGGCCACTCCGGCAGCCTTGGCGTTGCCGGCCTTGGTGACGAACGTGCAGGTGCCACGATCGACCATGGCGATCTTGTCGGCCACGGCGGAGGCGTTGGTGAACGGACTGCAGCCATCGGTCGTGCTGGGGCCAGCATCGAGAGCCACGACGACGTCGGACGCGATGGTCGGCAGCACCTCCGGGCCCATGTAGCCACCGGTCAGACAGTCACCGGCGATGGTCGAGGGGGCAGTGATGGTCACCAGCGGGTTGGCGGCCGAGTGGGAGGAGCACTGCCCGACCGGACGCTTGACGGTCAGGTCGCCCTCGCTCTCGTCGAGACGACCGTTGATCAGGTCTGCGGTCTCGCCCCACACGTCGGAGAAGGACTCGTTGAGGGCTCCCGACTGCCACTGGTAGATGAGACCGGAGGTGTACTCGGTGTACGCGTGGCCCCACTCGTGTGCCACGACGTCATCGGAGGAGACGCCGTCGCAATAGTTGGTCGTCGTGCCGTTCCAGTTGGCGTTGGGGCACGCGATGGCGGGGTCGTTGTTGATGGTGTTCATCCGGTGACCGGCGCCATCGTAGGAGTCCCGGCCGAAGGCGTTCTTGAAGATCCAGTAGGCATCGCCGGTCGACTTGACCATGGAGTCCTGGTCGGCGTTGACGGTCGCGGCGGGGTCGGGCAGCAGCGGGTCGCCCTCCTGCCAGGCCAACGTCAGGTTGCGGTTCGCGTCTGCCTCGTAGAGGCGACGATCCAGTGCGTCGTGCACCATCGACCAACGGTTGACAGGCTTGCCGGTGGCGTCGGAGACGATGACCGTGTCGCGGACGTTCTTGTCGTTGGTGACCTCGACCTGCCAGGCGAGCACGGCCTTGCCGGTCTCGCTCCGCGTCGAGCCGAGGCGATAGACGACCAGCGTCGGCGCCTTCGCGGCGATCCCCGTCATGTCCGTTGCGGAGGGGTCCTCGCCGGGCGGCTGCGCCTTCACCGTGAGGACGGCTCGTTGACCGGCCTGGGTGGCGGTCAGGCGCGGCGTGGTGGACAGGGCCAGGTCGGGCGCTGCGAAGCCGTCCACGGCGGTCAGATCGCCCTGCTTGTCCACGTTGGCCTTGATGACGGCACCGAACACGGGGACGCCCTTGAACTCCTGGGCGTACTTGACGGTCCAACCCACCTTGTCGGCGACGACGTCGACCTGCTTGAGTTCGCCGGCGCGGGCCCCGAAGGCGCCTGCGTAGTCGGCGAGATAGGCATCCACCTTGGCCGCCGCGGTCTCAGCGTTGCCGGCGGTGCGACCGGGGAGCAGGTCGCGGGTGGCACGGATGAAACCGACCTTGCCTGTGGCTGTCTCGGTGCTGACCGTGACACTGCCGGATGCGTCGTCGCGCATCTGCGCCACGAGGTTGTCGCCGGCCGGTGCCGGCGATGCCTGGGCTCCGAGGCTGGGCATGGCCGCAAGGCCAACCCCCACCATCGAGAGCGCAAGCCCCGTCTTGAGGAGCTTCACGTGAGTCCCTTCCATGCGCCCGGGCGCTGATCGCCCGAGTGATCCCCGCCACCTTATGGAGCAATGCGTGTTACCGGAAGCCCTCAAAGGATGCTTTCGTGTAACACCTCGCTTTCACGGCCGTTTGTCCACCCGTCGACGGTCTGAGCGAACGCCTCAGTTGTCCGCCGACACGCTCCTGTGATGCATGGGGCTGATGTGACTTGTGAACTAGGGTCACGGCATGGCGACCCGTACGTCTTCCCCGCCGGGTTCGCGGAGTTCGAGCACGTCCACGACGAGTGCGAGCACGCGATCTCGGGGTACCACGTCCAAGCGACCGACCACCCGGCCGGCACGCGGCAAGGCCGCGCCCGCACGCGGCGCCGGCAAGGGCCGTTCGCGCACCCCGGCGAGGCGGCCCGCACCCCGCGCCGTACGCAGTGGGCCCGGTCCGGTCTCGCGCACCTTCGGCGCGCTCGGACGCGCCCTCGCCTCGATCTGGCTGGGCATCGCCCACGCGGTCGGCGCGATCGCCCGCTCCATCGGCCGGTCCGCCCGTGACCTGGAGCCGGAGCACCGTCGCGACGGAGCAGGGCTGTTCCTGATCGCCCTCGCGCTGGTGATCGCCGCCTCCGTCTGGTGGCAGCTGCCCGGGGGCGTGATGGTGTTCCTGCGCCAGATGACGGCCGGCGCTGTCGGCAAGGCCGGCTGGCTCGTCCCGTTCTTCGTCCTCTACGCCGGATGGCGCACCTTGCGCGACCCCGAGCACAACGGCCCGGTGGGCCGTCAGGTGATCGGTTGGTCTGCCTTCGCGCTCGGCCTTCTCGGCATCGTCCACATCGCCAACGGCAACCCGCAGCCCGAGCTCGGTGACGCCAGCCAGCTGCAGCAGGCCGGCGGCGCCGTCGGCTTCGTGATGTCGAGCCTGCTGCTCGATCTGCTGCGCACGCCGTACGTCGTCGTGCCGGTGCTCGCCCTGCTCGCGCTCTTCGGCGTCCTGATCATCACCGCGACGCCCGTCTACCAGGTCCCGACCAAGCTGGCCGCCGCCCGCGACAAGCTGCTGGGCCGCACGGCGCCGACGACCGACGAGGCTGCCGAGGACGGCACCAGGCCGATGCGAACCCGTCGACGCGGCATGCTCGACGACATCGACCCCGAGATGGGCGACCCGGCCTACGACACCCCGATGCTCGAGGACCGCGAGGTCAAGAGGCGCCGGAAGAAGAGGCACGACGCGGCCGGCGCGGAGTCGGGGACCGACCTCGGCATCGACCTGTTCGCGGACACGCCGACCGAGGTGACGCCGATCGCCGTCGACGCGACCGGCGAGCTCATCCCACCACCCCACACACCGCTGCCGCAGCGCGTCGAGCAGCTCGCGCTGTCCGGCGACATCACCTACACCCTGCCGGCCAACGAGGTGCTCAAGCCCGGGTCGCCGCACAAGGCACGCTCCAGGGCGAGCGACGACGTGGTCGGCCGTCTCACCCAAGTGCTGGACGAGTTCGGCATCGACGCAGCCGTCACCGGCTACACCCGCGGCCCGACGGTCACTCGCTACGAGGTCGAGGTCGGCCAGGCCGTCAAGGTCGAGAAGGTCACCGCGCTGTCCAAGAACATCGCCTACGCCGTCGCCTCGGCCGACGTGCGGATCCTGAGCCCCATCCCGGGCAAGTCGGCGATCGGCATCGAGATCCCCAACACGGACAAGGAGATCGTCAGCCTCGGCGACGTGCTCCGGTCCGGCACCGCGCGGGCCGACCACCACCCGATGGTGGCCGGGCTCGGCAAGGACGTCGAGGGGGGCTTCGTCGTCGCCAACCTCGCCAAGATGCCGCACCTGCTCGTCGCCGGCGCCACGGGCTCCGGCAAGTCGTCGTTCATCAACTCGATGATCACCTCCATCCTGATGCGCTCGACGCCCGATGAGGTGCGGATGATCCTGGTCGACCCCAAGCGGGTCGAGCT
>NZ_JANPEO010000396.1:0-2168 GCF_031422975.1 Nocardioides sp.
ATCGACGAAGTGTTGGTGGTGAGCAACGCGGCGCGCCATTCCTGGGCCTTGCTGCGTAACCGGTTGGTCGCCTCTTGGGACAGTCCGAGTTCTGCAAAGGAGTCGTCTGGGTGTTCGGTTGCCGCGTTCATCGCATCGGCGAGCACGCGTGGGTCAAAGCCGGCGTCCTTCTCCTCTGCCAACGCACATAGTTGCTTCAGCGGGTAGCGCTCGGTCAACGCGGCAACGTCGACCAGATCTCGCGCTGCCGCACGCCCGAACAAGGCCAGGGTCTTGTCAGCGGCTACCTCGTCGGGGTGGAGCACGCGTCCGAAGTCGAGCTGGACCGAGTCGCGCAGTCGGGCATCGTGGGCGATCTCGACGACGACCTGGCGACCATCAACGGTCTCTACGGTGAGCCGGGCGAAACCGGGGCCTCGACGGTCGACCTCCACCCGTGCGCCCTGGCCGCGTAGGGCTTCAGTGAGCGCGACGACGAGGGGATCCACCTCGGAGGCAACCGGGGTGAACAGGTCGAGATCCTGGGTGGGGCGGACGACCAGGTCGTGGGCCAGCATGGCGTTGCCACCGGCGATGGCGACGTTCCCCGCCTCGGGCAGCTCGAAAACGATCCGGGCTACCCACTCGTGCAGCGGGTCCAGGCTCACGACGCCACGGCACCGAGCAGCGGGCGCCATGCGGCGCGCACGTGCGGGGACAGCCATAGCCGCGCCCACAGTCCCACCAGGGCGTCGGCGTCGATGAACCCGCAGACGTCGGACAGTCGGCCCTCGCTGAGCACGATCTGGTAGAGCTCGACCTTCTCGGCTTCTACGGAGAGGTTGAACTCCCGTCCTGGCCCCAAACCCGAGGAGTACACGTGCAACGGCAGCCGCACACGACCCGTCGTCGGCCCACGCAACTCCGACAAGGTCCCAGGAACCGCCACCGGTCGCTGCCACCCGTCGTGACGCGGCCCCAGATGCATGGTGCTCATCGCTGCCTCCTCTCACGAACAGCGTTGCACACCCCACCGACACACGACCTCCTGCAAGGGACGAGGCGCGCCGCCACATCAACACCCCTCGTTGACACAGAAGTGGCCCCCGGATGGTCTGCGACGGCTGCGCAACCCGATCGTGGACGAGCGGCCGAGTGCCGTTGCCGGTAGCCGGAGGAACCCCCTTCGAGCCGGCCCCACCCCATGGAGGTGCGCCATGAGCGCACTACTTGTCGGGTACGCCCGATGCTCCACAGACCAACAAGACCTCACCGCTCAACGTGAGGCCCTGCTCAACCTCGGCGTCGAGACTGAGCGGATCTACGTCGACCACGGCCTGAGCGGCACCAACCGGGAACGACCAGGGCTCCGCGAAGCACTCGCCGCCTGCCGCGCTGGCGACACCCTTGTGGTGACCAAACTTGACCGTCTGGCCAGGTCACTGCCCGATGCCCGGGCGATCGCCGACGAACTCACCACGCGACAGATCAGCCTCTCGCTCGGCGGCTCGGTCTACGACCCCACCGACGCCGTCGGGCGGCTGCTGTTCAACGTTCTCGCGATGGTCGCTGAATTCGAGTCCGACCTCATCAGGCTCCGCACAGTCGAAGGCATGAAGGTCGCCAAGGCCAAGGGCCGGCTCCGCGGCAAGCAGCCCAAGCTCAACCGGAAGCAGGAAGCTCACCTGGTCTCGCTGGTGCATAGCGGCGAGTACAGCTCCGCCGAAGTCGCCGAACTCTTCGGTGTCGGTCGCTCTACCGTGTATCGAGCCATCGAACGCCAACGCGTCGAGGCCAGAGCCGGCCTCGCTGAGGCGTCTTCAAAGCGCTGACCCGGCCACGACGCCGACTGTCCCGTATCCAACACCTCACCGGGACGTCGGCGTTCCTGGCTTGCCTGCTCGCTGGTGACGTCCGATTGGGGTTCCTCTAAAAGGACGAGCGTGGCAGTCGGACCCGTCGCGGTCCACGACACGCCAGCGGAAGAGCAGCTTGAGCGCTGCGACGATCATGCGAAATTGTCCGACCCTTGCCGGGGACTTTTTCTGCCTGCACGGTGCGGACATGAAAATACAATCGGCGACGATGACCCTCGACACCTACGGTCACCTGTTCGACGACCGGCTCGACGAGGTCGGCGAGGCGATGGATCGCGCCCGGACCGCCGCCCATCGGCGGCGCGACACCCT
>NZ_JANPEO010000397.1:0-4682 GCF_031422975.1 Nocardioides sp.
GCCCGCCTCGATCGTGGTGGGCGAGACGGCCTTCACCCCGTCGGCCACCAGCTTGATGGCGGCCGGGGCGGCGTAGACGATTCCGGCGGTGATCGCGGTGAAGCGCGTCGGGCCGAAGAGCGCGAGCACCGGGATCAGGTAGACGAACGGCGGAATGGTCTGGCCGGCGTCGAGCAGCGGGCGGATCCCGAGGTCGACCCGTCGGTCGCGAGCCATCCAGACACCGAAGACGAGCGCGAGGATCATCACCAGGACCGTGGCGACCAGGGTCATGTTGAGGGTGATCATCGCGTCGTGCCACAGGTCGAAGTACCAGATGCCGGCCAGGCAGACAACGGTCGTCACGAGCGCGCGGACGCCGCCGAAGACGACGGCCAGGGCCGCGATCGCCAGCCCGGCGAGCCACCACGGTGACTCGGCGAGCAGCGACTGCATGGGGTTGAGGAACCAGTCGGTGAGGTCGTCCTTGATCGTGCTCGCGACGCCGCCCACGAGGTCGACGACACCGCCCATCGCCGCGTCCGCGGCGTCGGCGACCTTCTGCCCGGCGGCGTACTCCGGGAACTCGGCCAGGCTCAGCTGCTGCCGCGACAGGTAGACCGCCACCAGGGCGGCCGCGCCCGATCCGGCCAGGATGAGCCGGCGCAGCCGGACGTTGCCGCCGCCTCCGCGGGCAACCTTCTCCGAGCGCTCGCTCGCGGCGGTGGTCGTCCGGTCGAGCATCACGGCCATCACCACGATCAGCACGCCAGGCACGAAGCTGCCGCCGAAGTCGTTGGCGACGAGCGCGTTGAGGACGGGCTTTCCGAGACCGGGGCCGTTGATGTAGGACGCGATGGTGGCCATGGACAAGGCGGCCAGCGTGGTCTGGTTGAGGCCGACGATGATGGTCTTGCGCGCCATCGGGAGCTGCACCTTGAGCAGCCGCTGCCAGTACGTCTGGCCGGCCGAGTCGGTGGCCTCGATCGTGGTGGTGGGGACCTCACGGATGCCGAAGCCGGCGATCCGCACGATCGGCGGGACGGCGTAGATGAGCGTGGCGACCACGGCGCCGCCGACCCCGATGCCGAAGAACAGCACGACCGGGACGAGGTAGACGAAGGTCGGCATCGTCTGCATGAAGTCGAGGACGACGGTGATCACCTTGTTGGCGCGGGGACTGGTGCCTGCCAGGACGGCCAGCGGCATCCCGACGATCACGGTGATGCCCACGGCCATGCCGGTGACGATCAGCAGGTCGATCGAGTCCTGCCAGTAGCCGAAGACGCCGAAGGAGAGGAACGAGGCCAGCACGAGGACTGCGATCCGCCCGTTCGCGATGGCGTAGCCCACCCAGGTGGCAAGGGCGATGACGCCCAGCCAGCCGATCTCGGGCACGGGTCGCGGCAGGTTGGGTCGCGCGAGCATCCGCTGCGCCCAGTCGAAGAAGCCGCGCAGGACCTCGGAGACGGAGTTGGTGAACTGCATGACCGGGTTGGTGTCGCGGCTCGCGAGCAGCGTGTTGTTGAAGTCGGTCAGCGACTGGTGGAGGTCGGTGTGCTCACGACCGGGCAGGGCGAGAGTGTCGTTGCCCTTGGTGAAGGAATAGATGACGACCCAGACGACGACCACGCCCAGGGCGGGGATCCAGCGACCCACACCTGCGTCCTCGGCGACGGGCGGTGGAGCGCCGGGTTCGACGCGACGCGCCACGGTCTTCGTCGTGTGGTCGTGGAGGTCGTCCCGGTTGGCCATCGGCGGCCCGAGGTCGCTCACGGCTCCTCCTCGGCCACGACGACGCGCATGATGTCCTCCTCGTCGACCACCCCGACCATCGTGTCGCCGTCCATGACCCGGATGGGGGCGTCGGAGGCGATCGCTGCGCGGGCGGCCTGCCGCACGATCGTCGACACGGGCAAGGCCGGCCCGTTCATCGACTCCCCCGTCCGCGGCTCGCGCATCACCCACTTCAAGGTGAGCACATGGGCCTTCGGCACCTCCGAGACGAAGTCCTTGACGTAGTCGTCGGCGGGCTGGGCCACCACCTCGTCCGGGGTGCCGATCTGCACGATCGCGCCGTCGCGCAGGATCATGATCCGGTCCCCGAGCTTGAGTGCCTCGGCGAGATCGTGGGTGATGAAGACCATCGTCTTGCCGAGCTCGCGGTGCAGGCGGATGACCTCGTTCTGCATGTCGCGCCGGATCAGCGGGTCGAGCGCCGAGAACGGCTCGTCGAACAGCAGTATCTCCGGGTCGCCGGCCAGCGCTCGAGCCAGCCCGACGCGCTGCTGCATGCCCCCGGACAGCTGGTCGGGGTAGGAGCGCTCGTAGCCTTCGAGGCCCACCAGCTCGATGATCTCCGCGGCCTTGGCGCGGCGCTCCTTCTTGCCCATGCCCCGGATCTCGAGCCCGTAGCCGACGTTGTCGATCACCTGCCGGTGCGGGAGGAGTCCGAAGTGCTGGAAGACCATGGAGACCTGGTTGCGGCGCAGGTCGCGCAGCTCGCTCTTCGAGGCGTGGGTGACGTCGTGCCCGCCCATGTCCACGGTGCCCGCGGTCGGTTCGATCAGGCGGGTCAGGCAGCGCACGAGCGTGGACTTCCCGGAACCCGACAGCCCCATCACCACGAAGACCTCACCGGGGGCGACGTCGAAGGACACGTCCTTGACGCCGACCACACAGCCGGTCTTCTTCTTCAGGTCGGCCCGAGACAGCTCGGCGTCGGGGGTGCCGATCACCTTGTCGGCCCGGGGCCCGAAGATCTTCCAGAGGTTGCGCACCGACAGGGCGGCGTCGGTGTCCGCCGGCACCACCGTCGGTTGCGGTTCGGTGATGGCGCTCATGGCTTCTCCTCGTGGTCGACGACGCCGTTGCGCGCATCCCCGGGTGGATAGAGCGGGGTGCCCTCGCGATGGCGGTAGTAGGGCACGTCCGCCGCAGGCAGCGGCGTGTTCTGGGCGATGAGGTCGGCGGCCTTCTCGGCCACCATCATCACCGGGGCATAGATGTTGCCGTTGGTGACGTAGGGGAACACCGAGGCATCGACGACGCGCAGCCCCTCGGTGCCGTGCACTCGCATCGTCGTCGGGTCGACCACGGACATGTCGTCGACGCCCATCTTGGCGGTGCAGGACGGGTGCAGCGCGGTCTCGGCATCGCGGGCCACCCAGTCCAGGATCTCCTGGTCGGTCTCGACCGACGGCCCCGGCGACAGCTCGCCGTCGTTGTAGGGGGCGAACGCCGGCTGGGTGAGGATGTCGCGCGCCACCCGGACCGCCTCGACCCACTCGCGGCGGTCCGGGGGTGTCGAGAGGTAGTTGAACTGCATCGACGGATGGGCCAGCGGGTCGCGCGAGCGGATCCGGACCCAGCCTCGGGTGTCGGCGTACATCGGGCCGATGTGCACCTGGTAGCCGTGGCCCTCGGTCGGCGCGGTGCCGTCGTAGCGGATCGCGATCGGCAGGAAGTGGAACATCAGGTTCGGCCAGTCGACGTCCTCGTTGCTGCGCGCGAACCCACCACCCTCGAAGTGGTTGGTCGCGCCGAGGCCGCGGCGGTGGAACAGCCAGTCGTAGGCGATCTTCGGCCGGGCCCGCATCCGCAGCCCCGGCGCGATCGAGACCGGCTCCTTGGAGGAGTACTGGATGTAGACCTCGAGGTGGTCCTGGAGGTTCTCCCCGACGCCCTTGAGGTCGTGCACCATCGGCACGCCGAGGGGCTCGAGGTGGGCGGGGTCGCCGACGCCCGAGAGCTGCATCAGCTGGGGGGTGTTGATCGCACCACCGCAGAGGATGACCTCGCCCGCGTCCACGCTGCGGTGCAGGCGGCCGGCGCGCAGGTAGTCGACCCCCACCGCCCGGGTGCCCGAGAAGCGGACCCGGGTCGCCATCGCCATCGTCTCTATCCGCAGGTTCTTGCGGTCGCGGACGGGGTGGAGGTAGGCGCGCGCCGCGGACAGGCGGCGCCCACGGTGCACATTGCGGTCGAACCGCGCGAAGCCCTCCTGGCGGTAGCCGTTGACGTCGTCGGTCAGGGGGTAGCCGGCCTGCTGGACGGCCTCGAAGAACGCCCCGAACAAGGGGTTGGTGGCCGGGCCCTGCTCGAGGGTCAGCGGGCCGTCGCCCCCGCGCCACGCGTCGGCGCCGGAGGTGCCGTCGAGGAGGAGACGACGCTCCATCTTCTTGAAGTAGGGCAGGCAGTGGAGGTAGTCCCAGTCCGCCATGCCGGGGTCGGCCGCCCAGCGCTCGAAGTCGAGGGGGTTGCCGCGCTGGAAGATCATCCCGTTGATGCTGCTGGAGCCTCCGAGGATCTTGCCCCGGGCATGGAAGATCCGGCGCCCGTTCATGAAGGGCTCCGGGTCGGTCTCGTACTTCCAGTCGTAGAACCGGTTGCCGATCGGGATCGGCAGGGCCGCCGGCATGTGGATGAAGGGGTCGAACCGGTAGTCGGAGCGACCCGCCTCGAGCACGAGCACGCTGGTGCCGGGGTCGGCCGAGAGCCGGTTGGCCACCGCGCATCCGGCCGAGCCGCCGCCGACGATCACGATGTCGTACCGCTCCTTGGCCACGAGCTACTCCTCGTCCCTCGCTGCGCCCGAGTCGTCGAACCAGCCCTGGACGGCCGGCCGGATGTTGTGCCACACGTGCTTGGTCTCGCGGTACTCGTCGAGGCCGGCGTTGCCGAGCTCGCGGCCGGTGCCGGAC
>NZ_JANPEO010000398.1:0-5011 GCF_031422975.1 Nocardioides sp.
CTCTCGGGGTGCGGCGCGAGCGACAGCCCCGCACCGAACGCGGGCGAGGAAGATGCGCTGGGCCACGTGCACGGCCTCGGAGTCGACCCCGGTGACGGCACCCTGTACGTCGCCTCCCACTTCGGCGTCTTCCGCGTCGCCCAGGACGGAACCCGCGAGCGGGTCGCCGACCGGTGGCAAGACACGATGGGCTTCGCCGTCGTTGGTGCGGGGCACTTCCTCGGCTCCGGCCACCCCGACCTACGCGAGCGACTGCCATCGAGCCTCGGCCTCATGGAGTCCACCGACGGCGCCCAGACCTGGGACACCGTGTCGCTGCTCGGGGACGCGGACCTGCACGCCATTGAACCGGTCGGCGACCGCATCTACGCCTACGACTCCGCCAGCGGGTCACTACTGACGACCACAGACCGGAAGAACTGGACCACCATCAGCACCCAGCAGCTCTACGACCTCGCTGCGGACCCGGCGGACCCCAGCACCGTCTACGCCACCACCGACCGAGGCACCCTCGTCCGGTCCACCGACGGACAAGAGCCCCGACCAGTACCCGGCGCACCGACGCTCACGGCGATCGACTGGCAACCAGACGGACCGCTTGTCGGCATCGGCGCCGACGGCACCGTCATGAGCAGCTCAGACGCCACCGATTGGCAGGAGGCGGGACAACTCGACGGCCCGGCCGAAGCGCTCGATGCCGTGGATGGCAGATGGCATGCGGCCACCGGGAGCGGGGTGTACGAGTCGACCGACGACGGACAGACGTGGCAGACGCTGATTCTCCACGACCACTGATCCGACTGGAGGGGCCGTGGAGACGCGGCGGCGGTACCTTCCTTGCGTGAACCCCGCACCCCGACCAACGACCGACACCGCCACGGTGCTCGGCAAGGTGGTCGCGGTCCTGGAGGCCTTCACGATGGACGACCGTGGCGTCACCCTGGCCGAGATCGGCCGCCGGACGGGCCTCGCGAAGGGCACTCTCCATCGGGTCTGCGGTGACCTGGTCGCGGCCGGCCTGCTCGAGCGTCGCGACGACCTGTATCGCCTCGGGCGGCTCATGTTCGAGCTGGGGATGCGCGCCTCGGTCGAGCGCGACCTGCTCGACGTCGCAACGCCCTTCCTCGAGGAGCTCCGGCAAGCCGTCGACGAGACCGTGCACCTCGGAGTCCGCGACGGCAGCGACGTCGTCTACGTCGCCAAGCTGACCGGGCATCGCCAGACGTCCGTGCCGTCGCGGACGGGCGGGCGACTCGGACTCTCCTGCACAGCCGTCGGGAAGGCGCTGCTGGCACACGCGCCCCCCGACGTGTTGGAGGAGGTGGTCCGGGCGGGACTGACCCGACACACCCCGCGTACGGTCACGGCCCCCGGAATCCTGGCCCGCCAGCTCGAACAGGTGCGGCTGACAGGGGTCGCCTTCGAGTTCGAGGAGTCGCTCACCGGTCTCGTCTGCGTGGGCGCACCGATCTTCGACCTCGACGGGGAGGCGGTCGCCGCCGTCAGCGTCGCCGGCCCCATCGCTCGGTTCAACCCACAGGCGCACGCCGACCGGGTGCGCACCACCGCGCGCGGCATCTCCGCCACCCTGGCCCGACGCTGAGCCAGGGAGATCGGATCCGCGTTCCGGTGAGTGGAACATGGCGTGAGCTCACGGGCGCTCCCTGCGGGCACAGTGGGCGCGTGACCACAGCTCCTGACCTGTCCGACGCGGCCGCCCGCGCCCTGGAGAGACTCGAACTCGCGCAGCAGACACTCGTCCCCTGCCCGCCCGTCCGCGACCTGATCGGTGCGGACGCGGGGACGGCGTACGCCGTGCAGCACGCGCTCATCAGGCGGCGGGTCGCCGCCGGAGCAACCGTCGTCGGTCGCAAGGTCGGCCTGACCTCGCCGGCCGTGCAGGCGCAGATCGGCGTCGACCAGCCCGACTTCGGCGTCCTCCTCGACGACATGGCCTACCCGGACGGCGCCACGGTCCCCACGCGTGGTCTGCTCCAGCCGAAGGTGGAGGCAGAGATCGCGTTCGTGCTCGGCGTCGACCTGGTCGACGGCGACCTCGACGACGCACAAGTGCGAGCCGCGGTGGCGTGGGTGCTCCCCGCGCTCGAGATCGTCGACAGCCGCATCGCCGGGTGGGACATCACCTTCGCCGACACGGTGGCCGACAACGGCTCGAGCGCGCTCTTCGTCCTCGGTGCCGAGTCCAAGACCCTGGCCGACATCGAGCCCGTCGACGCCGAGATGTCCATGACCCGCGACGGCGAAGTCGTCTCGACCGGCAGCGGCGCGGCCTGTCTCGGCGACCCTCTCAACGCCCTCGCCTGGCTGGCCCGGACCGCTCGCGACTTCGGCGAGCCGCTGCTGGCCGGTCAGGTCGTCCTCTCCGGCGCTCTCGGCCCGATGGTCGCGGTCACGCCGGGCGACAGCTTCGCAGCGGAGATCAGCGGTCTGGGCTCCGTCTCCGTCTCCTTCGGATCCGACTCCGACGAAAGGACGTCCCCATGAAGACCAAGGTGGCCGTCATCGGCTCCGGCAACATCGGCACCGACCTGATGATCAAGGTCCTGCGCCTCTCCGAGACCCTCGAGATGGCGGCGATGGTCGGCATCGACCCGGAGTCCGACGGTCTGGCGCGCGCGCTGCGCTTCGGGGTCCCGGTCACTGCCGAGGGCGTCGAGGGGCTGATCGCGATGGACGGTTTCGACGAGATCGAGATCATCTTCGACGCCACCTCGGCGAAGGCGCACGTCGCGAGCGCGGCGAGGCTGGCGGCGTACGGGAAGAAGCTGATAGACCTCACGCCGGCGGCCCTCGGTCCGATGGTGATCCCAGCGGTCAACCTCCGCGACCACGTCGATGCCGACAACGTCAACATGGTCACCTGCGGCGGACAGGCCACGATCCCGATCGTCGCGGCCATCGCGCAGGTCGTGCCGGTGCCCTACGCCGAGATCGTCGCGTCCATCGCGTCGAGGAGCGCCGGCCCCGGCACCCGCGCCAACATCGACGAGTTCACCGAGACGACCAGCCACGCGATCGAGGCCGTCGGCGGCGCCGAGCGCGGCAAGGCGGTGATCATCCTCAACCCGGCCGAGCCGCCGCTGATCATGCGCGACACCGTCCTGGCGCTCGTCAACGCGCCCGACGAGGCGACGCACGACGAGATCCGCGCGTCGGTGGAGCGGATGGTCGGGCAGGTGTCGGAGTACGTCCCCGGCTACCGGCTCAAGCAGCAGGTGCAGGTCGTGCCGGTCCCTGCGGACCAACCCGTGCACACCCTCACCGACACGCCGGTGACCCACCAGGTCTCGGTGTTCCTCGAGGTCGAGGGCGCCGCCCACTACCTCCCGGCGTACGCCGGCAACCTGGACATCATGACCAGCGCAGCCCTGCGCATGGCCGAGGCGATGGCCGCTACCAAGAAGCAGGTGTCGACATGACGAAGCTGTTCATCCAGGACGTCACCCTGCGCGACGGCATGCACGCCATCCGGCACCGCATCGAGCCCGAGCGGGTCGGCGCGATCGTCGCCGCGCTCGATGCGGCTGGAGTGGGCGGCATCGAGGTGACCCACGGCGACGGCCTCGCCGGCGGCTCGCTCAACTACGGCCCCGGCTCGCACACAGACTGGGCGTGGATCGAGGCGGCCGCCGAGAACATCACCAACGCGCGGCTCACCACCCTGCTGCTGCCGGGCATCGGCACCATCGAGGACCTCAAGCGCGCGCACGGCCTCGGCGTCCGCTCCGTTCGCGTCGCCACACACTGCACCGAGGCCGACGTCTCGGCCCAGCACATCGCGACTGCTCGTGAGCTCGGCATGGACGTGTCCGGCTTCGTGATGATGAGCCACATGGCCGACGCGGCGACGCTCGCCGGCCAGGCGAAGCTGATGGAGTCCTACGGCGCCCACTGCGTCTACGTCACCGACTCCGGCGGGCGGCTGATGATGGACGGCGTCCGCGAGCGGATGCGGGCCTACCGCGACGTGCTGGACCCCGGCACCGAGATCGGCATCCACGCGCACGAGAACCTCTCCCTCTCGGTGGCCAACTCGATGGTGGCCGTCGAGGAGGGAGCGAACCGGGTCGACGCGTCGCTGACCGGGCTGGGGGCAGGAGCGGGCAACTGCCCGATCGAGCCCTTCATCGCCGTGGCCGAGCTCAACGGCTGGGACCACGGCTGCGACCTGTTCGCCCTCCAGGACGCGGCCGAGGACCTCGTCCGCCCGCTGCAGGACCGCCCGGTCCGGGTCGACCGGGAGACCCTCACGCTCGGCTACGCCGGCGTCTACGGCTCGTTCCTCCGCCACGCGGAGACCGCGGCCGAGCGCTACGAGGTGGACTCACGCGAGCTCCTCCTCGAGGTCGGTCGTCGGGGGCTCGTCGGCGGCCAGGAGGACATGATCGTGGACATCGCGCTCGATCTCGTCGCGTCCGCGGCGAGGTCATGACGATCAGGCTCAGGGCCGCATTCACGATCACTGCTTGCCGGGCGAATCACTCCTGCGTCTCGTAGACGTCCGGGATGCCGTCGGCGTCGGTGTCGGTGGACTCGACGTCGCGGATGCGGCGATAGGTCCGGTTGCGGGAGCGGAGGAGGATCCCGGCCAGGAGGGCAGCGACGAGTGAGCCGGTGAGCACGCCGATCTTGACGTGCTCGGTGCTCGCACTCCGGGGGCCGTAGGCGAGGTCGCCGATCAGCAGCGAGACGGTGAACCCGATCCCGGCGAGCAGGGCAACACCGGCGACGTCGAGCCAGCCGAGGTGGTCGTCGAGGGTGGCGCGGGTGAACCGCGCGACGAGGTAGGTGGTGCCCAGGATGCCGACGAACTTGCCGATCACGAGTCCGGCGACGATGCCGAGGGCGACCCGGTCGGTGAGGGCGCCGATGAGGCCCGAGATGCCGCCGATGGTGACCCCGGCGGCGAAGAACGCGAAGACCGGGACGGCTAGTCCGGCCGAGATGGGGCGGAGGCGGTGCTCGAAGTGCTCGGCCAGTCCGGGACCGG
>NZ_JANPEO010000399.1:0-4469 GCF_031422975.1 Nocardioides sp.
GATGATGCCGACGTCGTAGCCGTGGATCTTCGCGAAGACCGTCACCAGCGTCTCGCCGTAGAGCTTCTTGAACTCGTGCATCCGGCTGCCGTCGACGATGCGACGGATGACCTCGCGGACGTCGTAGGGCGTGCGGGTGTCCGTGGGCACGACGTCGTAGAGGGACTCCGGGGGCTCGTGCGGCTCCTCGACCTCAACCGGTTCGCGCGCGTGCTTGGGGAGTGTGGCGACGATGCTGCGCACGATCCGCAGCGCGTGCGCGTCGTCGTCGGCGAGGTGGTCGACGACGCCGGAGGTGCGGGCGTGGACATCGCCGCCACCGAGGTCCTCGGCCGTCACGACCTCGCCGGTCGCCGCCTTCACCAGCGGCGGGCCGCCGAGGAAGATCGTGCCCTGGTTCTTCACGATCACCGACTCGTCGCTCATCGCCGGGACGTAGGCGCCGCCGGCGGTGCACGAGCCCATGACGCTGGCGATCTGCGGGATGCCGCGCCCGCTCAGGTTGGCCTGGTTGAAGAAGATCCGGCCGAAGTGCTCGCGGTCGGGGAAGACGTCGTCCTGCATCGGCAAGAACGCGCCGCCGGAGTCGACGAGGTAGATGCAGGGCAGGTTGTTGTCGCTCGCGACCATCTGGGCGCGCAGGTGCTTCTTGACCGTCATCGGGTAGTACGTGCCGCCCTTGACGGTGGCGTCGTTGGCGACGATCACCACCTCGCGGCCCTCGACGCGTCCGATGCCGGTCACGATCCCGGCGGCAGGCACCGCGTTGTCCTGGCCGGGAGCGCCGTACATGCCGGTCGCGGCCAGGGGACTCAGCTCGAGGAACGGGCTGCCCGGGTCGAGCAGCCGGTCGATCCGGTCGCGGACCAGCAGCTTGCCGCGCCCCGAGTGCTTGGCACGTGCACTCTCCGAGCCGCCCTGACGCACCAGCGCCAGGCGCGCGCGCAGGTCGTCGACCAGGTCGCGCATGGTGGGAGTGCTGGATTCGGGGGTCACCACGGCAGGTTAGCGATCGTTAACCTGTCGCGTCCAGTGCCGAGTCGGCGCTAATGCACGGCCGAGTCGGGTGGTTGGCGCCGACTCGGGGGTTAGCGGGCGCTAACCTCAAGCCGTGAGCAGCAGGCGCGAGCAGATCCTCGACATCGCTGCCGAACTGTTCGCGCGCCGAGGCTTCCACGGGGTCTCGGTGGCCGAGCTCGGCGCGGCGTGCGGCATCTCCGGGCCGGCGCTCTACAAGCACTTCCCGAGCAAGGACGCGGTGCTCGCCGAGATGTTGGTCTCGATCAGCGAGCGCTTGCTGGCCGGAGGCACGGCCCGCGCCCAGGCCTCACCGGACACGCTGTCCGCGATCGAGGCGCTGGTCGAGTGGCACATCGAGTTCTCGTTGGCGCACCGCGCGCTCATCGTCGTCCAGGACCGGGACTGGTCGTCGTTGCCGCCGGAGGCTCGCGAGCGCGTTCGGGACCTGCAGCGGGCCTACGTCGACGTGTGGGCCGCGCAGCTCAGGCGTGTGCACAGGGGTCTGCGCACCGATCGGGCGAGGGCGATGGCCCACGCCGCGTTCGGACTGCTCAACTCCACTCCGCACAGCGGGCTGCTCCCGGACGGTCAGATGCACGACCTTCTGCGCAGCATGGCCTTGGGTGCACTGCTGCCCCCGGAGCCTCGATAACCAGCCATTAGGCTCGGCCGCATGAAGCTCAGCGCGAATCTCGAAGCGGCGTTCAACGCCCAGATCACCCTGGAGTTCCAGGCCTCCCTCGTCTACCGCCAGCTCGCCATCGAGCTCGAGCTGAGGGACCTGCCCGGGATGGCTGCCTGGCTGCGCCACCAGGCCGACGAGGAGATCGTCCACGCCAACAAGTTCATCGACCACGTGGCCGACCGTGACAACCACCCGCTCATCGGTGGCACCACGGCGCCCGAGGTGACGGTGACGTCCGTGCTCGACGCGTTCGAGGCGGCGCTCGCGCACGAGGAGAAGGTCTCGGCCTCCATCCGCGACCTCTACCGCTCCGCCGAGTCGGAGGGCGACCTCGACTCCCGCCCCCTGCTCAACTGGTTCCTCGCCGAGCAGATCGAGGAAGAGTCGACCGTCAACGAGATCATCGGCCGCGTCAGGATGATCAACGACGACGGGCCCGGCCTGCTGCGCCTCGACGAGGAGCTCGGCTCCCGCCCGGTCGCGACCACGGAGCCCCCAGCCTGAGACCGGCCTGAGACCCGGCCGGGTACACCTACTCGGCCAGCAGCTGCGCGAGCTCGCGGGCCGCTCGGAGTGCGGCCTCCTCGGCGATGGCGAGATCGTCGACGGGGTCGTCGGCGGCATCGTCCGAGCGGTGGTCGAGGACGCTCGGACCGTTGGCTCCGCCCGCAGCGTCTGGGGATGGCGGGCGTGCCCGGCTCAGTGTGTGCAGCCGCGCCAGCACCTCGTCGCGGGCCAGACCGCGAAGCTGGAAGAGCACGAACGGGTCGCGCTGGATCAGCCAGGCGAGCTGCGTGAGCACGGCCAGCGCGTGCGGGCAGGGGTCCAGCCAGGTCTCGCACGTGCAGGCCGACCCCAGCTCACCGCCGTACGGCAACAGCTCGACCCCAGCCTCCTCGACCGACTCCACGAACTGGTGGGGCAGGTCGCCCGACATCAGCGCGCCGATCCGCCCGGACTCCGCCGCGATGAGCTCGACGAGCACCGACAGGTCGCCGGCGGCCAGCGTCGGCACGCTCCCGGTCACCGTGTAGGCGTCGCCCCCGTCGAGCACGGCGGCCATGAACGAGCCGCTCGCGACCGTGATCGCGCCGACGTCACCGGCGCGCGCGTGCGCGCGACCGCGCTTGAGCTCGGCCGTGGCGAAGGCAGCCTCCTCGACCGCCCGGAGGAACGCCTTGCTCCACCAGGTGCTCGGGGCACCGCCACGGCGCGGCGCGAAGCGCGGATGCGTCACCCCGCCGACGAGCTCGGCCATCAGTCGGACCCGTCCGCGTCATCGTCGGGCGAACGCCGCAGGGTGACGAGGTCGCGCAGGTCGTCGTTGCTCAGCTCGGTCAACGCGGTCTCGCCGCCGGACAGCACCGAGTCGGCCAGCGACTTCTTGCGGGCGAGCAGCTCGGCGATCTTCTCCTCGATCGTGCCCTGGGTGATGAAGCGGTGCACCTGCACCGGCTTGGTCTGGCCGATGCGGTAGGCGCGGTCGGTCGCCTGGTCCTCGACGGCCGGGTTCCACCAGCGGTCCACGTGGATCACGTGATCGGCCCGGGTGAGGTTGAGCCCGGTGCCGCCGGCCTTGAGCGACAGCAGGAACACCGGGGTGTCGCCCTGCTGGAAGCGCGCGACCATCCGCTCCCGCTCGCCGACGGGCGTGCCGCCGTGGAGGAACTGGTGCGTGACCCCGGCCTTGGTGAGGTGCTGCTCGAGCAGTCGCGCCATGGCGACGTACTGGGTGAACAGCAGGACCGCGCCGTCCTCGGCGAGCACCGTGCCGATCAGCTCGTCGAGCAGGTCGAGCTTCTCCGAGCGGCCGGCGAGCCTGGGATTGGTCTGCTTGAGGAAGTGGGCCGGATGGTTGCAGATCTGCTTGAGCCCCGTGAGCAGCTTGAGCACGAGGCCGCGACGGGTGTCCTCGTCGGCCTCCTTGATCCGACGCATGCAGTCGCGGACGTAGGTCTCGTAGAGCACGACCTGCTCGCGGGTGAGGCCGAGCCAGTGATCGGTCTCGGTCTTCGGCGGCAGCTCCGGCGCAATGCCCGGGTCGGACTTGCGCCGGCGCATCAGGAACGGCCCGATCAGGTCCGCGAACCGCCTGGTGACGGCAGGGTCGACGCCCGCCTCGATCGGCGCCGCCCACACCTTGCGGAACGCGTTGCGACTCCCGAGCAGCCCGGGGATCGCCCAGTCGAGGATCGCCCACAGCTCGGTCAGGTTGTTCTCGACCGGCGTGCCGGTCAGCGCCACCCGCGCCGCGCTCGGGATCGTCCGGAGGGCCCGCGACGTGGAGGACTGGGCGTTCTTCACGTGCTGCGCCTCATCGGCGACCACCAGGTCCCACCCGACCGTCGCCAGTGCCGCCGCGTCACGGCGCATCGTGCCGTACGTCGTGAGCACGAACCCTGAGTGCACGTCCGCGAGGCTCCGGGTCGAGCCGTGGAAGCGGCGTACGGCGACGCCCGGCGCGAACCGCCGGATCTCGGCCTCCCAGTTGCCGAGGAGGGACGCCGGACAGACCACGAGCGTCGGCCCCCCGACGTCGTCGCCCCGTGAGGCGCGATGCAGGTGGAGCGCGATCACCTGCACCGTCTTCCCGAGCCCCATGTCGTCGGCAAGACACGCGCCGAGCCCGAGGTCGGTGAGCTCGACCAGCCAGGTCAGCCCGTGCCGCTGGTAGTCGCGGAGGGTGGCGGCGAGTGCGGGGGGCACGTCGACGGGCGGGCGCGTCCCGGCAGCCTGCAGCCGGTCGCGGACCCTGAGCAGGGAG
>NZ_JANPEO010000400.1:0-14436 GCF_031422975.1 Nocardioides sp.
ACCGGCAAGCAGGGCACCGAGCCGGGCCGTTCGATCGACACCGTCGCGAACACCGGTCAATACCTGTGACCTCGGGCGAGCAGGCCCTCGTCAGCCCGCGCTCGGCATCGCGATCACAGCACCGATTCCGTACCTCCAAGGAGAAGAGAAGCTCATGATCAAGATCCTGCTCATCATCGTCGTGGTAGTCGTCGTCCTCGCCGTCCTCGGAAAGCTGCGCAGCTGCTGAGCCGACCGGCGCCGCTCATCTCACGACCTGCGGGCCCCCGACCGCACGCCCGGACCTACAGTGCGCTCATGAGCCGACACTTCCTCGTCCGACGCACGCTCGCTCGCGTCCTGCTCCGCCTCTCCCGCTGGCGTACGGCGGGCCAGGTGCCCAGCCGCGGCATCCTGGTCGGCGCCCCGCACACGTCCAACTGGGACTGGGTGCTCACCATGCTGCTCGCGTGGGACAGCAGCGTCCAGATTCGGCTGCTCGTCAAGAAGGAGTTCTTCCGCGGCCCGCTCGGTCCGATCCTGCGCTCCACGGGAGCGGTCGCCCTCGACCGCACGGATCCGGCCGTGACGATCGCCCGGTTGCTCGCCGACGCCGAGGTCGACGAGTCGTTCCTGCTCGGAATCGCCGCCGAGGGCACGCGCAGCAAGACGGACTACTGGAAGTCGGGCTTCTACCGCATCTCGCAGAAGACCGGGATACCGGTCACGCTGGCCTATCTCGACCGGCCCTCGCGCACGGTCGGCTGGGGTCCCACGTTCGCGCTCAGCGGTGACGTCACCGCAGACATGGACCGGATCCGCGAGTTCTATGCCGACAAGCACGGGATCCGCCCCGAGCTGACCACCGAGCCCAGGCTGCGCGAAGAGGACAAGGAATCAGGCTGACCGCGCGACGCCCATGAACAGGTAGGTCCACGGCCGTCCGATCGCCGGACCCGGCAGGTAGAACGTCTCCAGGCCCTCGATCTCCCACCCATTGGCGGCGATGAGGGCCGGCATGTCGCGGGTGAGATGACAGCCGCCCGCCAGCCGGCGCTGCCACGGCTCCCACCTCCGCTGCCGCCGCTGGATCGCGGGTTCGGGGGCGAGGCCGTGCTCGATGAAGTGCAACCGTGCCTCGGGCGCGACCACGCGGCGTACCTCCCGCAGGGCCATGGCCGCGTCGGGGATCGTGCAGAGACTGAACGTCACCAGCGCCGAGTCGTGTCCAGCGTCCGGCAGCGTGAGGCGCTGCCCGTCGAGTCCGGCGCGCTCGATCGGTACGCCGCTGCCCCGACGTCGCCTCTCGGACAGACGCCATCCCACGTCGGAGGGCTCCACGGCACTGACCGAGGTGACGGCCGGCGGATACCAGCGGATGTTCAGTCCGGAGCCGAAGCCGATCTCGACGACTCGCCCCGTCAGCCCGGTGCACACCTGCCCGCGGAACTCGCCTATCTCGTGTCCACGGAGCGAGGCATCCACCAGTCGGGGCACGACGCGTTCGTCCCACAGCCGTAGGCTCATGGCATGAGCGTACGTCGGGTGATGGGCACCGAGGTCGAGTACGGCATCTCCGTGCAGGGGCTGCCGCTCGCCAACCCGATGGTCGCGTCGTCGCAGGTCGTCAACGCCTATGCGTCCTCGACGGCGAAGGCACGCCGCGCCCGCTGGGACTTCGAGGAGGAGTCGCCGCTGCGCGATGCCCGGGGTTTCGACATGGCGCGCCAGATCGCCGACCCCAGCCAGCTCACCGACGAGGACCTCGGGCTCGCCAACGTCATCCTCACCAACGGCGCCCGGTTGTACGTCGACCACGCGCACCCGGAGTACTCCACGCCCGAGGTGACGTCCCCGCTCGACATCGTCAAGTGGGACAAGGCGGGGGAGCTGGTGATGCTCGATGCCCAGCGGCTGGCCTCGCAGCCGCCCGGCGCAGCACCGATCGTGCTCTACAAGAACAACACCGACAACAAGGGCGCGTCGTACGGCGCCCACGAGAACTACCTGATGCGGCGCTCGACTCCCTTTGCCGACATCGTGCGACACCTCACGCCGTTCTTCGTCAGTCGCCAGGTCGTGTGCGGCGCCGGTCGGGTGGGCATCGGCCAGGACGGGCGCGAGCACGGCTTCCAGATCACCCAGCGTGCCGACTACTTCGAGGTCGAGGTGGGCCTGGAGACGACGCTGAAGCGCCCGATCATCAACACCCGCGACGAGCCGCACGCCGACCCGGAGAAGTACCGCCGGCTGCATGTCATCATCGGCGACGCGAATCTCGCCGAGGTGTCGACCTACCTCAAGGTCGGCACGACGGCCCTGGTGCTGGCGATGATCGAGGACAGGTTCATCACCGCCGACCTCGGCATCACGGGGTCGGTGGCGTCGCTGCGCGCTGTCTCGCACGACCCGACGCTCAAGCACCTGTTGACGATGCGCGACGGTCGCACCCTCACCGCCGTCCAGCTCCAGATGGAATACCTCGACCTGGCCCGCAAGTTCGTCGACGACCGGCTCGGCGACGATGCGGACGCCCAGACGGTCGACGTGCTGGCGCGCTGGGAGTCGGTGCTGACCCGGCTCGAGCAGGACCCGATGCAGCTCGCCGGCGAGCTCGACTGGGTGGCCAAGCTCAAGCTGCTCCAGCAGTATCGCGACCGCGACAACCTCGATTGGGACGACGCCAAGCTGCATCTCATCGACCTGCAGTACAGCGACATCAGGCCCGAGAAGGGGCTCTACGCCAAGCTCGTCGCCGCCGGCCGGATCGAGCGGCTGCTCGACGACGTCTCGGTCGAGAAGGCGATGCACGACCCGCCCGAGGACACCCGCGCCTACTTCCGCGGACGCTGCCTGGAGAAGTACGCCGACAGCGTCGCCGCTGCGTCGTGGGACTCGGTGATCTTCGACCTGCCCGGGCGGGAGTCCCTGCAGCGTGTGCCGACCATCGATCCGCTCCGCGGGAGCAAGGCGCACGTGGGCGCCCTCCTCGACGAGTGCGACACCGCGCTCGAGCTGGTCTCGCGGCTCACTGCTCGCTGACGGCGGCCAGCCCCGGGGCCTGCCCTGCGTCGCGCAGCGCGTCGGTCAGGAACCCGCTGGCGAGCAGCTCGTCCACCTGCGCACGCAGCCACTCGACCGCCGGCTCGGACTGCGCGTGCACGATCGCCACCCTGGAGCGCGACGGCCCGGCGCTACCGAACCGTACGGTCGGAGATTTCGCTGTGAAGCAGCCCGACTGTTCGGTAGCGCGGGCGCTGCTTGCGGGGACCCGAGGCGCCGATCGGCAACCTCGGATGGTCGCTTCCCGTGCGCGCTTTCCATTTCTGGATAGGGTCATAGGTATGGCCCAAGAACAGAAGCAACCGCGCAAGTCCACCCAGGACGAGACGGCGACCGACGAGGCCGCCCTGACCGACGTTGCGGAGCGCAAGGAGGTCATCGACGACGACGTGGACGCCATCCTCGACGAGATCGACGACGTCCTCGAGACCAACGCCGAGGACTTCGTGAAGTCGTTCATCCAAAAGGGCGGCCAGTGAGCGACCCCCGCCTGCCCGCTGCCTACCTCATGCCGGGCTCCTCGTCGTTCAGCGACTTCCTCGCCGTCCAGGCTCCCGACCTGCTGCCGTCGCGCCGCGCCGTACCCTCCGGCAACGCCGGCGACCTCGCGCCGCACGGCACCACCATCGTCGCGGCGACCTTCCCCGGCGGCGTGGTGATGGCGGGGGACCGCCGGGCCACGATGGGCAACATCATCGCCCAGCGCGACATCGAGAAGGTCTTCCCGGCCGACGAGTACTCCGTGGTCGGCATCGCCGGCACCGCAGGCCTGGCCGTCGAGATGGTGCGGCTCTTCCAGACCGAGCTCGAGCACTACGAGAAGATCGAGGGCACCACGCTCTCGATGGACGGCAAGGCCAACCGTCTCGCGGCGCTCATCCGCGCCAACCTCGGACTGGCGATGCAAGGCCTCTCCGTCGTGCCCCTTTTCGCTGGCTTCGACCTCAACGCCGACTCGGGCCGCATCTTCAGCTACGACGTCACGGGTGGTCGCTACGAGGAGAGCGCCTTCCACAGCGTCGGCTCGGGCTCGCTGTTCGCCCGTGGCTCGCTCAAGAAGCTCTACCGCGACGACCTCTCCGCCGAGGGCTGCGTCACGGCCGTCGTCCAGGCGCTGTACGACGCCGCGGACGACGACTCCGCCACGGGTGGCCCCGACCTGACCCGCCGCATCTTCCCGGTCGTCCACGTCGTCACCGCCGCTGGCGGTCAACGCATCGACGACGGTGAGGTTGCCGAGATCGCCGACCGCATGCTCGCCGCGCGTATGCAGCGCCCCGACGGCCCCGCCGCCGCCCTTCTCTGAGGAGTGTCAATGAGCACCCCGTTCTACGTCTCGCCCGAGCAGCTGATGAAGGACCGTGCCGACTTCGCGCGCAAGGGCATCGCACGCGGCCGCTCCGTGGTCGCCATCCAGTACGCCGACGGCATCCTGTTCGTCTCGGAGAACCCCTCGCAGGCGCTGCACAAGGTCTCGGAGATCTACGACCGGATCGCGTTCGCCGCGGTCGGTCGCTACAACGAGTTCGAGAACCTGCGCATCGCCGGAGTGCGGCTCGCCGACATGCGCGGCTACGCCTACGACCGTCGCGACGTCACCGGTCGCGGGCTGGCCAACGCGTACGCGCAGACACTAGGCACGATCTTCTCCAGCGGCGGGGAGAAGCCCTACGAGGTGGAGCTGTTCGTCGCGGAGGTGGCCGACACCCCCGCCGACGACCAGCTCTACCGCCTCACCTACGACGGCCAGGTCGCCGATGAGCACGGCTATGCCGTGATGGGCGGGGCGGCCGAGACGGTCGCGACGCACCTCAAGGAGCACTACAGCGAGGGCGCCACCCTCGAGGACGCGTTGCACGTCGCGGTGGCGGCCCTGGGTCACACCGACGCGGGCGACCGGGTGATCCCGGTCGACGACCTCGAGGTCGCCATCCTCGATCGCACCCGCACCCAGCTGCGCAAGTTCGTGCGGCTGCGGGAGTCGCGACTCGTCGAGATCCTCGGTGATCGCGGCCCGGAGGAGCCGGACGCGCCGCTGGGCGACGACAACGTCGGCGCCACGCCTCCCTCCGCGCCCACCGCCGACGACCCGGCCGACCCGACCGACCAGGTCAGCGGGGGAGTGCCTCCGCTGGAGCACCCGCTCAACGGTGAGCCGAGCGAGCACCACGTGCCCCCGCCGACGTCACCTCCGATCGCCCCGCCGCCCGTTCCGCAGCCGACCGACCCGGTGCCGCCGGCGCCCCAGCCGCCCCTCCCGGACCCGGCGCAGCCCCCTGCTCCCGGGACGCCACCGGGCGACCCGGGCGATCCGCTGGGCTGAGACTTGCGTGTTCGCCCCTCCCGCACGCCCAGGTCGGTTCTAGGGTGGGGTCATGGACCGTCGGATCTTCGGCATCGAGAACGAGTACGGCGTCACGTGCACGTTCAAGGGGCAGCGCAGGCTGAGCCCCGACGAGGTCGCGCGCTACCTGTTCCGCAAGGTCGTCAGCTGGGGCCGCTCGAGCAACGTGTTCCTGCGCAACGGCGCCCGGCTCTACCTCGACGTCGGTAGCCACCCGGAGTACGCCACGCCCGAGTGCGACGACATCGTCGAGCTGGTCACGCATGACAAGGCGGGGGAGCGGATCCTCGAAGGGCTCCTTCTCGATGCCGAGCAGCGCCTGCACGACGAGGGCATCGCCGGTGACATCTACCTCTTCAAGAACAACACCGACTCCGCCGGCAACTCCTACGGGTGCCACGAGAACTACCTCGTCGGGCGGGCCGGGGAGTTCAGCAAGCTCGCCGACATCCTGATCCCATTCCTGGTCACCCGGCAGATCGTCGTCGGTGCCGGGAAGGTCACGCAGACGCCCCGCGGTGCCACGTACAACGTCTCCCAGCGCGCCGAGCACATCTGGGAGGGCGTCTCCAGCGCCACGACGCGCAGCCGGCCGATCATCAACACCCGCGACGAACCGCACGCTGACGCGGAGAAGTACCGCCGCCTCCACGTCATCGTCGGCGACTCCAACATGAGCGAGACCACCACGATGCTCAAGGTGGCGTCGTGCGACCTGGTGCTGCGGATGATCGAGGAGGGCGTGGTGATGCGCGATCTGACGATGGAGAACCCGATCCGCGCCATCCGGGAGATCTCGCACGACATGACCGGGCGCCGCAAGGTCCGCCTGGCCAACGGTCGTGAGGCGAGCGCGCTGGAGATCCAGGCCGAGTATCTCGGCAAGGCACGCGACTTCGTCGACCGCCGGCAGATCAGCACCCCGCTCATCGAGCAGGCCCTCGACCTGTGGGAGCGCGGGCTCAAGGCGATCGAGTCAGACGACCTGGGCCTGGTCGACCGGGAGATCGACTGGGTGATCAAGTGGAAGCTGATCGACCGCTACCGCGCCAAGCACGGACTGCCCATGGGTCATCCGCGGATCGCGCAGCTCGACCTCGCCTACCACGACATCCACCGCAACCGGGGGCTCTACTACCTTCTGGAGAAGCGCGGTGCCGTCGCGCGCGTCACCACCGACCTCAAGATCTTCGAGGCCAAGAGCGTGCCGCCGCAGAACACCCGCGCCCGGCTCCGCGGCGAGTTCATTCGCAAGGCCCAGGAACGCCGTCGTGACTTCACCGTCGACTGGGTGCACCTCAAGCTCAACGACCAGGCGCAGCGCACCGTGCTCTGCAAGGACCCGTTCAAGGCCTACGACGATCGCGTGCAACGTCTCATCGACGGAATGTGAGTCGTCGCAAGCGGTCGCGACGGCGGAGCTTGGGACATACCCGGCCGCCCCTCGGACGGGCCGGATAGGGTGACCGCGCTGTCGTGCACATCAACGGATTAGGTGACCCATCGTGTCTCGCACCACCCGCACCCGCCTCCAGCCGCGACTCATGGCCGCGAGCGGCGTCCTTCTTCTCACCGGCCTGGCGCTCAGCGCCTGCGGCTCCGGCGACGGATCCGGGTCCGACGCGGCCGGCGGACTCGACAACGTCACGATCACCGGCGACATCGGCTCTGCCCCGAAGGTGGCGTGGGACGGTCAGGTCGGCCCCACGGACATCGAGACCGACGTGGTCACCGAGGGCGACGGCGACGTGATCGAGGCCGGTGACGGTGCACTGGCCCACATCTGGATCGGCAACGGCTACACCGAGGAAGAGGCCTACAACAGCTACGAGTCCAAGGCCCCGCAGCTGCTCGTCGGCGACATCTCCGAGCCGTTCAAGAAGGCGCTCGAGGGTCACACGGTCGGCTCGCGGGTCGCGGTGGCGGCGACCGCCGAGGACGCCTTCGGCGAGGGGGGCAACCCGCAGCTCAACATCGGCAACAAGGACGGTGTCGTCTTCGTGGTCGACCTGGTGGCCAAGGTCGGCGACGAGCCGTTCGGCGAGGAGCGCGAGGCAGCCAAGTGGGCCCCGGGCCTGATCGAGGCCGACGGCGTCATCACCGGCCTTGACTTCGCCGGCGCCAACAAGCCGAGCAAGAACCTCCTCGACACCACTCTGATCAAGGGCGACGGCCCGGCGGTCACGAGCGGTCAGACGATCGCGGTCAACTACCTCGGTCAGGTCTACGACGCGAAAGCCCCCTTCGACGAGTCCTACTCCGCGACCAAGAACCCCGCCTCGTTCTCCATCGGCGTCGGCCAGGTCGTGCCCGGCTGGGACAAGGAACTCGTCGGCAAGACCGTCGGCTCGCGCGTGATCTTGTCCATCCCGCCCGCCAACGGCTACGGCGACAAGGGCAACGAGAGCGCCGGGATCAAGGGCACCGACACGTTGTTCTTCGTCGTGGACATCCTCGCGGCCGCCTGAGCAGTCCGGGTCCGGTTTCACCAAGGAGGGGGAGTGGCATGGCGGACAAGTCCGAGCGGTTGCTCAACCTCTACATCATGCTGCTCGCCCAGACCCGCTTCGTGTCCAAGCAGGACATCCGTCGAGCCCACTACGGCGAGTACGGCGACAACCCGCGTGGCCTCGAGGCGTTCGAGAAGGCCTTCGAGCGGGACAAGGAAGACCTGCGTGAGCTCGGGGTCGTGATCGAGGTCGGCTCGCTCGACAGCTACTTCGACGACGAGCAGGGCTACCGCATCTCGGCCGACACCTCCTCGCTGCCGGAGATCCGCTTCGAGGCCGACGAGGCGGCGGTGCTCGGGATCGCGGCCCGCGCCTGGGAGCAGCACACCCTGGCTCGGGCCACCACCGAGGCGATGCGCAAGCTCGCCGCCCAGGGCGTCGAGATCGACACCAGCAGGCTCGACCTCGTGCCGCCCAGCCTGCGCGCCGAGGAGCCGGCCTTCGACGCCTGTTGGGAGGCCACCCAGAAGCGCCGGGTCATCACCTTCGACTACCGCCGCCCGGGCGAGGAGGCGGCCACCCGTCGTCTCCAGCCCTGGGGCGTGGTCCGGTCGTCGGGACGGTGGTACGTCGTGGGCTACGACCTCGATCGCCGGGCCGAGCGGGTCTTCCGGCTCTCCCGGGTGCAGGGCAGGGTGGCCCTGACGGGCAAGTCGGCGGCGTACGACGTCCCCGCGGGCACGGACGTCAAGGTCGTCGCGCACAGTCTGGTGCACCGCTCGCCCGACATCGAGGCCGTCGTGCTGGTCCGGCAGCGGGCCGGCGTGGCCCTGCGGCGGCAGGCGAGCGCGATCGAGGAGGACGTGAGCGGACCCGACGACGTCACGGCCTGGGACCGGCTCAGGGTCAGCGGGCAGGTCCGAGACCTCGTCGGCTCCGTCCTCACCCTCGGCGCCAACGCGGTCGTCGAAGCGCCGGACGGCCTGCGGGCCGATGTCATCTCCCGCCTGAGCGGGGTGACGCGATGACGACGCCCAAGCCGGCCGTGCACGCCGCCCGTGAACAGGTCGGACGACTGCTGGTGCTGGTGCCCTACCTGCACCAGCGCGGGGAGGTCCGCGTCTCGGAGGCCGCCGAGGCACTCGGGGTGGACGCCGCTCAGCTCGACAAGGACCTCCGTGTGCTCTTCATGTGCGGCCTGCCCGGTGGCTACCCCGACGACCTGATCAACGTCGATCTCGACGCCCTCGAGGGCGAGGGGATCATCCGCGTCGACAACGCCGACTATCTCGCTCGTCCGGTCCGGTTCGCTCCCTCGGAGGCGGCCGCGCTCGTGGTGGCCTTGCGCGCGATCGAGCAGAGTGCCTCGCCGGAGACACGCGAAGTGGTGGAGCGCACGCTGGCCAAGCTGGAGACAGCCGGGGCGGCCTCGGCCGCCCAGCAGATCCACGTGTCGGACGACGCGTCGCCGGGCACGGACCTGCTGCCGGTGCTGCAGGGTGCGATCGACCGGGGGCGTCAGCTGGAGATCTCCTACTACGTGCCGACCCGCGACGACCAGTCCTCCCGGATCGTCGAGCCGCGCGCGATCACACGCGTCGGCGACGCGACCTACCTCGATGCCTGGTGCCACACCGCCCACGGTGACCGAGCCTTCCGCCTGGACCGGATCGTGGCGGCCAGCGAGCTGCCCGAGGCCGTCTCCGAGCGCGCGGCCGAGCCGCGCGACCTGTCGGGCGGCTGGTTCCACGGCGACGGCGAGACCGTGGCCGTGACCCTCCGTCTGCAGCCCGCGGCCCAGTGGGTGCCGGAGTACTACCTGGTGACCGAGACATCGCCCGGGCCCGAGGGCACGCTGGACGTCGTCATCGATGTGGCGAGCGAGTCGTGGTTGCACCAGCTGCTCTTCCGGGTGGCCCCGCACGCGTCGGTCCTCGCGCCCGTCGAGTTCGCCGAATCCTTCACCGCCAACGCACGGGCAGCCCTCAGTCTCTATCAGGAGCGCAGCGTAGGATGAGTTCTGCCACCGTCCCCGACACTTGGAGCAACTCATGATCAACCCGCTGTTTGGCATGCCGCAGGGCGCGGAGTGGCTGGTCATCCTCGCGATCGTGGTGCTCGTGTTCGGTGCGGCCAAGCTTCCCGAGCTTGCTCGCGGCACCGGCCAGGCGTTGCGCATCTTCAAGACCGAGACCAAGGGCCTGCGCGACGACGAGGACGAGAAGCCGACCGCTCCCGCCGCTCCGTCCGAGCTGCCCACGGCCTCGAGCACGCCGACCGAGCCCTTTGTCGAGCCTGTTGTCGACCCGGAGATCCGCTCCGACAAGCACACCGGCTGAGCCGGGCATCGTCGACGCACGTCAGTGAGTCTCGTCGGACGGTTCGTCCGTCTCTACTCGGCCAAGCCCGCACATCCCGTCGGCCCCGACGGCCGGATGGCGCTCGGGGACCACTTCCGGGAGTTGCGCGCCCGCGTCCTCCGGGCCGGGTCCTTCATGATCGTGGCCATCGCGGTGGCGCTGTACTTCTTCGACGGTCTCTACGACCTGGTGTTCGGGCCCTACACGCAGGCGGTCGAGAAACTGCCCGAGGGAAGCAGCCTCGCGACCACCAGTGGTCCCGCCGGCGGACTCATGCTCTACCTGAAGCTCTGCGGCTTCGCGGCACTCATCGGGACGGCACCGTTCTGGCTCTACCAGGTGTGGGCGTTCATCCTGCCCGGTCTGCACGCCAGCGAGCGGAAGTGGTCGCGGGTGTTCGTGGCGATCGCCGGCCCGCTGTTCCTGGTGGGCATCGTGCTCGGCTATGTCACGTTGCCCAAGGGTCTCGAGGTGCTGATCGCCCTCAACCCCGACGGCGTCACGAACCTCGTGGACTTCGGCAACTACCTCCAGTTCTTCACCCGCACCCTGCTGGTCTTCGGTCTCGCCTTCGAGATCCCGGTCTTCGTGGTGATGCTCAACCTCGCCGGCGTGGTGACCGGCAAGCAGCTGGGTGCGCACCGGCCGTGGATCATCGTCGGCATCTTCGTGTTCGCAGCGGTGGCGACCCCCTCGGCCGACCCGTTCACGATGACCTTCATGGCCGTGCCGATGGTCGTCCTCTACCTGATCTCCGAGGTCATCGCCCGCTACAACGACCGCCGCAAGGCCGCGCGCAAGCCCAATGCCGGCCTGTCGCCCGACGAGATCTCGGCCATCTGATCTCGCGCCATCACGATCTGACACAGTGATCGTCATGGAGTCCACGCCGATCATCGACGTCGACCCCTTCGACCTGCCCGAGTGGCTGGGCGTACGCGAAGTGGTCTGGCACGCCGACCAGGGACTCAGGTCCGGGCACCTCGTGGCAGGTCGCATCGTGGCCGGCGACGACGTCTTGGGCTGCGACCTCCTCGCCGTCGACGAGGCCTACCCGGCGCCCGTCACCGACGACGACTCCCGGCTGCGGACCCACCAGGCCTGGCGCCACGGCCAGGTGCTCCTCGGCCGGTACGGGGACCGGCTGGTGCTCGCCGTGCCGGGCACCGGCTTCGATGCGGACCGCGTCCTGGACACCCTCGCCCGGCTGGCCCGCGCGGTCGGCGGCTCGCCCGACAACATGGCTGCCCTGCTCCGCATCGGCGCGGAGCGGCAGACTCGTCGCTGACGCTCGATAGGGTCGGTCCATGGCCCGCGAGATCGCTCTTCTCACCAACCCCACCTCGGGCAAGGGAAAGGGTGCTCGCTACCGCAGGGCCGCGTTGCCCCGGTTGCGTGACGCCGGGCTGGTGGTGCGCAACCTCGAGGGCCGCAATGCCGACGAAGCCCTCGACCTTGCGAAGGCCAGCGTCGCCGACGGCGTCGATGCGCTCGTGGTCTGTGGCGGCGACGGCCTCGTCCACCTCGCGACCCAGGCACTGGCCGGGACGGGCGTGCCGCTCGGGATCATCCCCGCAGGCACCGGCAACGACGTGGCCCGCTACTTCGACCTGCCCCGCAAGGACCCGGTCGCGGCGGCGGATCGGGTGATCGGCTCCAGGCTGCGCACGATCGACCTGGCCCGCTCCGGGTCACGCCACTTCGTCACCGTCCTCGCCGCCGGCTTCGACGCCATCGTCAACGAGCGCGCCAACGAGATGACCTGGCCGCGCGGCCAGATGCGCTACAACCTCGCCACGCTTGTCGAGCTTCGCACGTTCACGCCGCTGCCGTTCAAGCTCGACCTCGACGGGACGCTCCTGCAGCGAGACGCCATGCTGGTTGCGGTGGGCAACGGCTCGTCGTACGGCGGCGGACTGCGCATCACCGAGGGGGCCGTGCTCGACGACGGCCTGCTCGACGTGGTCATCATCAACACCATGACGAAGGGCAAGCTGATCCGCACCTACCCCAAGCTGTTCTCCGGGACCCACCGGGCGGTGCCGGAGTACGAGCACCACCGGGTCCGCAGCGTCACTGTCGCAGCCCCGGGTGTCGTGTCGTACGCCGACGGGGAACGCTTCGGCGAGCTGCCGCTGACGATCACCTGCGAGCCCGGCGCCCTGACGGTGTTCGCATGAGCAGCCACGACGAAGACCTCGTCGTCGACGAGCACGCGTCGGCGTACGCGAAGCTGACGGCGCACCCGGTGACGGCCGCGTTCGCCAACCTCTACGACTTCCCGCTCGACGACTTCCAGGTCCGGGCCTGCAAGGAGATCGAGGAGGGTCGAGGCGTGCTCCTCGCCGCCCCGACCGGCTCGGGCAAGACCATCGTCGGCGAGTTCGCCGTCCACCTGGCGCTCGAGACCGGCCGCAAGTGCTTCTACACGACGCCGATCAAGGCGCTGAGCAACCAGAAGTACAACGACCTCGTGGCGCGCTACGGGCCGGACAACGTGGGCCTGCTGACCGGCGACAACGTCGTCAACGGCGAGGCGCCGATCGTCGTGATGACCACTGAAGTGCTGCGCAACATGCTCTACGCCGGGTCGCGCACGCTGCTCGGGCTCGGCTTCGTGGTGATGGACGAGGTGCACTACCTCGCCGACCGGATGCGCGGCGCGGTCTGGGAAGAGGTGATCATCCACCTGCCCGAGTCGGTCACGCTGGTCTCGCTGTCGGCGACCGTCTCCAACGCCGAGGAGTTCGGCGAGTGGCTGGCCACCGTGCGTGGCGAGACGTCCACCATCGTCGAGGAACGCCGTCCGGTGCCGCTCTATCAGCACGTCATGGTCGGCAGCAGGCTGTTCGACCTCTTCGCCTCCTCCGACGTCGACGCCAGCGCCGGCTTCGTGAAGGAGGGGGCGCCGGTCAACGACGAGCTCGTGCGGATCGCCCGCGACGACTGGGCGAGCTCCAGGCTGATGCGCGACCGGAAGTCGACGCGCAAGGGCAAGCCCGGGTCGTCGAAGAACCCGCGCCAGGTCGGCAACGGCCGCCGTGTGTGGATCCCGAGCCGGGTCGAGGTGCTCGAACGGCTCGATCGCGAGGGCCTGCTGCCCGCGATCATGTTCATCTTCAGCCGCGTCGGCTGCGACGCGGCGGTCACCCAGTGCCTCTCGGCCAACGTCCGCCTCACCAGCACTCACGAGCGCGACGAGATCTTCGCCTTCGTCGAGGAGCGCTGCCGGCACCTGCCCGACGACGACCTGGAGGTGCTCGGCTACCACGAGTTCCTCGACGGGCTGACACGCGGCGTGGCCTCCCACCACGCCGGGATGCTGCCGACCTTCAAGCAGTGCGTGGAGGAGCTGTTCCTGCGCGGACTCGTCAAGGCGGTGTTCGCGACCGAGACGCTCGCACTCGGGATCAACATGCCCGCGCGCACGGTCGTGATCGAGAAGCTGGCCAAGTGGAACGGTGAGACACACGCCGACATCACGCCGGGGGAGTACACCCAGCTCACCGGCCGCGCCGGGCGTCGCGGCCTCGACGTCGAGGGCCACGGCGTCGTGCTCTGGCAGCCCGGCATGAACCCCCGCGAGGTCGCCGGCCTCGCCTCGACCCGCACCTACCCGCTGCGCAGCTCGTTCCGACCGTCCTACAACATGGCGGTCAACCTGGTGCACCAGTTCGGCCGCGAGCGGTCCCGCGAGCTGCTCGAGCAGTCGTTCGCGCAGTTCCAGGCCGACCGCGCCGTGGTCGGCCTGGCACGACAGCTGCAGAAGGCCCAGGAAGCACTGGAAGGCTACGCAGACGCCGCGACCTGCCACGTCGGCGACTTCATGGAGTACGCCGCACTGCGCCGACGCATCTCCGAGGTCGAGAAGGGCGCCGTCCGGGAGCGGCGATCGGATCGCCGCGACGAGGCGATGGTGTCGCTCACCAGGCTCAAGCCCGGTGACGTGATCATGGTGCCGAACGGCAAGTTCGCCGGGTTCGCGGTCGTGATCGACCCCGGTGTCGGCGGCCACGAACCCCGTCCCTACGTCCTGACCGCCGACCGGCAGGCCCGCCGGCTCGCGCCGATGGACTTCTCGACCCCGGTCGAGGCGATCACCCGGATGCGGCTGCCGAAGACGTTCAACGGCCGCAACCCCGCGATGCGCCGCGACCTGGCCTCGGCACTTCGGACCAAGACCCACAACCTGACGCCGCCACCCCCGCGGCGTACCCAGCCCGGCGAAGCCTTCGTCGAG
>NZ_JANPEO010000401.1:0-4738 GCF_031422975.1 Nocardioides sp.
CGGCGGCTTGCCCGGCACATAGGTCGGGATCTCCGCCACGTTGCGGCGGGGCTGAGGTGTCGACTGGGGGGTCTGAGCCATGCGCGCCACCCTAACGAGCGGTGTCGTGGCGCCGGTGTCGCCACGGTCGGAGGACCAGCGCGAGGACCACCCCGATCGCGCCACCCATCAGCGCGCCGGTCACGTTGTCGACCACGTCGGTGATGTCGCAGGCGCGGTCGATGCGGGCCAGCGCGAGCTGCAGCAGCTCGATCACCACGCTGTAGAGGCCGAGCCCGATGAGGCCGGCCGGCGCGAGCAGCCAGCCGCGTCGCCAGCGCGAGACGCCGAGCACCCACAGCGCGCCGGCCGGCACGAAGACCGCCACGTTGAGCATCCGCTGGCTGCCCGAGAGGATCCAGAACCCGTCGGGTGCTGGGCCGCCGTAGTCCATCGAGCAGGTCCCCAGGCGCGACTCGGCTGGGACGAAGCCCGTACCCCACTGCGCCGGCAGCAGGGTGAGGATGCCGAGCACGACCACCGTCCAGGCCCAGCCCGCCAGCGCGATCGCAGTGACCCGGCCGAGGCGTCGGCTCAACCCCGAGGCGATGAGGGCGAAGACGACCAGGCTGGCCAGCGCGGCCAGCAACATCACACCCGTCCCGCCGATCGTCACCACGCGGCGAGGCTAGCGGGCGTCACGGAGCCAGGGCGACGAGCAGGTGGGCGAGCATCGGCCAGAGCACCGTGCCCTCGGGGTCCTCGACCACCTGGTCCAACCCGGCCAGCTCGAGCATCACGTAGCCGTGCAGGGCGCTCCAGAACTGTGCCGCCACCTCACGCGGATCTCCGGGGCGCAGCACCCCCGCGGCCATGGCCCGCGAGATGCCGGCCACCAGCTGGTCGAAGGCGGCGTCCGAGACCTCGCGGTCGGCACCGGCGCCGCCGAACCCGCCCAGGCTGATCGCACCGAACATGACGAGGTAGAGGTGCCGGTTCTCCAGCGCGTTGGCGCGGTACGCCGCCGCCATCCGGCGCAGGTCCGCCAGCGGGTCCTCGGTGATCCCGACCGCGTCGACCCGCTCGATCAGCCGCCGGAAGCCCTCGGTCGCGACCGCGTCCACGACCGAGGACATCGAGCCGAAGTGGGTGTAGACCGACATCGTCGAGGTGTCGGAGCAGGTCGCGAGGCGGCGTACGGACAGGGCCGAGGGCCCCTCCTCGTCCAGGATCCGGGCCGCCTCGTCGATGAGGCGCAATCGGAGCGCCGCCGGCGCCGCCACTCGTTGTCCACTCACGGTGGACATCTTGCCATAACGACGTTATGGTTTCCGATAACAGCGTTATTGGACAGGGAGAAGCGCTATGACCATCACCAGCCCCAGCACCACCAACCGCTACCTGCGCGACAACTTCGCGCCGGTCACCGACGAGCTGACCGCCACCGACCTGTCGGTCACCGGGCAACTGCCCGACTACCTCGACGGCCGCTACCTCCGCATCGGACCCAACCCGGTCGTCGACCCGGGGGATCGCTATCACTGGTTCCTGGGCGACGGGATGGTGCACGGCGTCTCGCTGCGCGACGGGAAGGCCCAGTGGTACCGCAACCGCTGGGTGCGCTCCGCCTCGGTGGCGACCGCGCTCGGCGAGCCGGTGCGAGGCACCCCCGGCGGCGCCGACTTCGCCGCCAACACCAACGTCCTCGAGCACGCCGGGCGCACCCTCGCCCTGGTCGAGGCCGGGTCCCCGCCGTACGAGCTGACCCACGAGCTCGACACCGTCGGGCCGTGCGACTTCGGCGGCACCCTGCCGAGTCGCCCCGGCCGGCCGGGCTACACCGCGCACCCGCACGAGGACCCGGAGACCGGCGAGCTGCACGCGGTGTCCTACACCTGGATGCGCGGCAACCGGGTCGACTACTCGGTGCTCGACACGTCGGGCCGGATCCGGCGCAGCGTGGACATCCAGGTCCACGGCAGCCCGATGATGCACGACTTCGCCCTCACCGAGCGGCACGTGGTGATCCTCGACCTGCCCGTCACGTTCGACATCTCGATGGCAACGGCGGACGTGCCACGGTTGGTCCGACCGGTCGTACGCGGCATGCTCAGCCGGATCATCGGCCGCAACCCGGTGCCGGAGCCCGTCATCGCCCGGATCGCCCGCGGCAGCGAGGGCGGGCCGACCACGCTGCCCTACCGCTGGAATCCCGACTACCCCGCGCGCATCGGGGTCCTGGCCCGCGACGCGAGCGGGGACGCGGTCCGCTGGTTCGAGATCGACCCCTGCTTCGTCTTCCACACCCTCAACGCCTACGACGACGGCGACACCGTCGTGCTCGACGTGGTGCGGCACCCGCGCATGTTCGCCACAGTGCTCGCCGGACCCGACGAGGGCCCGACGCGGATCTCGCGGTTCACCCTCGACCTGGCCTCGGGGACCGTGCGCGAGCAGTGTCTCGACGAGCGCTCGCAGGAGTTCCCCCGGCACGACGAGCGGCTCACCGGTCGCCGGCACCGCTACGGCTACGCCGTCGGCTTCGACGACGGGCAGACCGGCGACACGGTCCTGCGCCATGACCTGGGCGCGGGCAGCACCGACGTCCGCCGCCTCGGCCCGGGCCTCGAGGCGAGCGAGTTCTGCTTCGTGCCGCGCCCGGGTGGGACCGAGGACGACGGGGTGCTGATGGGATACGTCCACGACCGGGCCGCCGGGCTCAGCGACCTGCGCGTGCTGGACGCGGCCACCCTCGAGGACGTCGCGGCCGTCCACCTGCCCGGCCGGGTGCCGGCCGGGTTCCACGGCAACTGGGCGCCCATCGGCGGTTGATCGGCGGGTTCCCCCTACGCTGGCGGCATGGGTTTCCTCATCAAGCTCCTCGCGTACGCCGCCGGCGTGGCCGCCGCCAGCTGGTTGCTCGACGGCATCCGGTTCACCGGGCCGAGCAACGGCTCGGCGGAGTTGCAGGAGAAGGTGCTGCCGCTGCTGGGCGTCGCGCTCATCCTGGCGCTCGTCAACACGTTCATCCGGCCGATCCTCAACGTGCTCTCGCTCCCGATCACGATCTTGACGCTGGGGCTGTTCCTCCTCGTCGTCAACGGCCTGATGCTGTGGCTGGCGAGCAGGATCGCCGACTACTTCGACCTGGGCTTCCGGGTCACCGGGTTCTGGCCGGCCGTGATCGGCGCCATGGTCATCACGGTCGTGGGCTGGGTCGTGGACGCGGCGGTGGGCGACGAGTGACGCTGCTGCCGGCGCCCCACGAGCCCGGGCGCTACCGCGTCGCGTTCATCTGCTCCGGCAACATCTGTCGCTCGCCCAGTGCCGACGTCGTCCTCTCGCGGCTCCTGGCCGGGGCGGGACTGGCCGACCGGGTCGACGTCGCGTCGGGCGGCACCGGCGACTGGCACGTCGGCGACCCGATGGATCCGCGCGCGGAAGGGCCACTCGCCGCTCGTGGCTACGACCCCTCGCTGCACCGCGCCAGGCAGGTGGCTGTGGCCTGGGTCGCCCGCGATGACGTGCTGTTCGCGATGGACGAGAGCCACCTCAGCGACCTGGTCCGACTCGGCGACGTGGACCGGGTGCGGCTGTTCGGGGACTTCGATCCGGCAACTCCGGGTGTGGAAGTGCCCGACCCCTACTACGGTGGCAGGGAAGGCTTCGAGGAGGTGCTGGACATGATCGAACGCACGTGCCGTGCCCTGGTCCCCCACATCGATCGAGCCCTCTCGTCCTCATGACCCGTCAGCCACTGGTTGCGAAGCGGGCCGAGGAGCTGCTGAGGTCCTCCGTCGTGTCCACCGCTCCGATCGCCGGCGGCGACATCGCCACGGCCACCCGGCTGCGGCTCTCCAGCGGACAGATGGCGCTGATGAAGACGCTCGCCCACGCGCCCGAGGGCTTCTTCGAGGCCGAGGCCGCCGGACTGCGCTGGCTCGCGCAGGTCACGGGCGGGGTCCGGGTGCCCGAGGTGCTCGCGGGCAGCGACGACTGCGTGATCCTGGCCTGGGTGGAGCAGACGCCGAAGCACCAGCCGGAGGCCGCGATCGGTTTCGGGCAGGCGCTCGCGACCACTCACCTGGCCGGCGCTGCGGCGTACGGCGCCGCCCACGACGGCTTCATCGGCCGCCTCCCGATGCCCAACCAGGCGTGTCCCACCTGGCCGGAGTTCTACGCCGTCCGCCGCGTGCTGCCCTACCTCAAGCTCGCCCGCGACCGCGGGGCGGTCACCGACGGCGAAGCCACCACGATCGAGTCGGTCATCGGCCGACTGGCCGACCTCATCCCCGACGAGCCGCCCGCGCGCCTGCACGGCGACCTGTGGAACGGCAACTGCCTGTGGGGACTGGACGGCTCCGTCCACGTCATCGACCCGGCCGCCTACGGCGGGCACCGCGAGGTCGACCTGGCGATGCTGCACCTCTTCGGGCTGCCGCACCTGCCGCGCGTCATGCAGGCCTACCACGAGGCCGCACCCCTGGCCGAGGGCTGGGAGGACCGGCTCCCACTGCACCAGCTCTTCCCGCTGCTGGTGCATGCCTGCATGTTCGGTGGCGGGTACGGCGCCCGCGCGGCCACGGTCGCCGCGCGCTACGCGTGACCACCGCGCCACCATCTGCTGACCACCGGGGTCAGGCCTCGACATCGGGTCTAGTGTGGGGAACACATACGGGAGCAAAGAGGGTAGGGCCATGGCTGGACCCGACGAACTGCTCGTCCGATTCGCACGAGCCATCGCCACCACACCCGCGAC
>NZ_JANPEO010000402.1:0-1757 GCF_031422975.1 Nocardioides sp.
CACGACGCTCCCGAGTCCGAGTCCGAGACCGAAGGCGGCGACGCCGAGGAGACCGCCCCCGAGGGCGACTCCGCGGAGTGATCAACCCGTTCCACTGGCTGCGCCGCATCGGGTCTCCCGGTGCGGCGCGGTCGCATTTCAGCCGTGCGCACCACGGCTGGGAGGATGAGCACATGAGTGATGACGTGTGGCTGGTCGTCGGGCTGGGCAACCCCGGGCCGGCGTACGCCGGGCACCGCCACAACGTGGGCTACCTCGTGACCGACTTGCTGGCCGAGCGGATGGGCAGCGCGTTCCGGGCCCACAAGTCCGGTCGTGCCGAGGTCGTCGAGGGCCGGCTGACCCCTCCCGGCGTGCCGGGACCGCGCGTGGTGCTCGCTCGTCCGCGCGGCTACATGAACGAGTCCGGAGGAGCGGTGAAGGCGCTCGCCACCTTCTACAAGGTGCCGCCGGAGAGGATCATCGCGATCCACGACGAGCTCGACATCGCCTTCAACACTCTGCGGGTCAAGCTCGGCGGCGGAGACAACGGCCACAACGGCCTCCGCTCGATGCGCGGCAGCCTCGGCACGGGCGACTTCTACCGGGTGCGCGCCGGCATCGGCCGCCCACCCGGGCGCCAGGACGTCGCCGACTTCGTGCTGTCCACCTACAGCTCGACCGAGAAGAAGGACCTGCCCTTCCAGGTGCTGGACGCGGCGGACGCGGTCGAGTCGCTGATGAGCGACGGTCTGGAGAAGACCCAGCAGAAGTTCAACTCCTGATGTCCTCAATATTGGGTATGCGCCCCCCTAGGCTGACTCCTAGCGTGTAGTGACGCATGGGGAGAGGTACGCATGAGCACGACGGCAAAGCACAAGATCGAGGTCGAGGCTCCACAGCGAACGACGGTGCGGGTGCCAGCGCCTCGCCGCTCCTGGGACCCGCCGGCGGCGCCCGTAGCGCTCTCCATGGTGCCGCCGACGACACCCCGCTCGCGCGCGGCGCGCAGGCTACTGGTGCTGGTCGCCTGCCTCGTGCTGGTGCCCCTGGTCGTGGTGGCTGCGTTCGACTGGCGGCTGTCGTCCGCTCTCACGCGGATCGACGGAGCCTTCGACGGGCTGGCCGATCGGCCGCCGGCCGCGGCTGACGGTTCGGTCACGATGATGATGCTGGCCACCGGCGAGGGCACCGCCTCGAGCCCGGTGCTGGCATGGATGCCGGGTGAACCCACCGTGGTCTCGGCGATGTTCGTGACCATCTCGGGTGATCGGCGTCAGGTGGATGTCGACTGGCTCCCGCTGCGCGGTCGCGTGCTCACGGGGGTGGCGGACGCGGCACCCAGCGGCTCCGTGGCTGCAGCCGAGTCGTGGACCGGGCGTCGGGTCGATCACCTGGCGATAGTGGACTGGTCGGCCTTCTCCGCGCTCGGCCGCGACAACGAGACACGCCTCGTCCTGCCCGCCGGCGCCAGCCGCGGCGCACAGCAGGCCTTCCTGCGCGAGGTGCTCGACGACACCCTCCATGCGGAGATGCGCAAGGAGCCGTGGACGCTCTACCGAGCGCTGCACACGGTTGCCCAGGGCATGGCGGTGGAGGACGGCTGGTCGGCGTTCGACATGACTCGGCTGATGTTCTCGTTGCGTGATCTGCGCTCGGCGCAGATCGTGTTCGGGGCCATCGACGAGCCGCAGTCGGGGACGAGCCCGACCGGTCGTTGACCGGGGCGACTCCCCAATATTGACGAAACGATCACTCAACCCTCGGACGCGCCGACG
>NZ_JANPEO010000403.1:0-8261 GCF_031422975.1 Nocardioides sp.
CGGTCCGTGGTGCGCGCGGCGGCCCAGGTCGTGATCGGGGTGGCGATGGTGTGGTAGCTCATGCCACTCAGGTGCTCCGGTGGTGCCGCCGAACCCCCTTGTAGGCGTCTGGATGCCGGTGGTTCGTCTCGACGATGGCGAATGCGGCACACCTTCGATCTAGGGTGGTTGATTGCATGGAACGTTGCATGAAGCGTCTTGGAGGACAAACTGAGCACCGCATTTCCAGGTAAACCTGCAGGTCAGCCCCTCAATGAGCGGATGCGGTGGCCGGCGGCCGTCCTGTGGGACATGGACGGAACCCTCGTCGACACCGAGCCCTACTGGATCGCCACCGAATATGCGATGGCGGAGAAGTACGGCGGCACCTGGTCCGATGAGCACGCCCTCAACCTCGTGGGCAACGCGCTCCTCGAGTCGGGCGTCTACATCCGCGTTCACATGGGGATCGAGCTGACCCCGCAGGAGATCGTCGACGAGCTCCTCGACGGCGTCGTCGAGCGTGTGCGGGAATCCGTCCCGTGGCGGCCCGGGGCGCGCGAACTGCTGGCGGACCTGCGGGCCAACGGCGTGCCGTGCGCTCTCGTGACCATGTCCTGGCAGCGGTTCGTCGAGCCGATCCTCGCGCATCTGCCGGAGGACACGTTCGCCACGATCGTGACGGGGGACCGGGTCGAGTTCGGCAAGCCGCACCCCGAGCCGTACCTCACCGCCGCCGCCGAGCTGGGCGTCGCGCCCGAGGACTGCCTGGCGATCGAGGACTCCAACACCGGCGCCAAGTCCGGTGTCGCCGCGGGCTGTGTGGTGCTCTGCGTGCCCAACCACGTGCCGATCCTCGAGGGGGAGCGGCGAGTCTTCCGCGACACCCTCGTCGGAATCACGGCAGCGGACCTGGCCGAGCTCTGATTCCTCAGCCGCCCACGTGGATCTTGGGCCGGCGGTCCTCATCGGGTTCGGCGCGGCGCAGGATCTCGTGTGTGAGCGGTGGGATGTCGCCCTCTCCTGCGAGCAGGAAGCGCAGCGCGTTCTGCCCGGGGGGTCGCTCGCTCCACTCGAAGTAGGCGTGCGGCACCTGGGTGTCCAGGTCGCGCATGTGCAGCAGGACGGCGGCGATGGTGTTGGGCACGGAGTTGCCCTTGGCCCTCAGGATCCGATGCCGGCCGACCTGGCTGCTGGTCAGGGCCACCTCAGAGGCGAAGTCGCTGGGATCGGTCACCTCGACTTCGAGGAAGACCCGGTCATCGTGGTCGATCAGATGGTTGTCGAGCATGACCTCGAGCATCTTCTCGTCGTACTCGTCGTGGTCGCCGGCGTGGAGCTTGTTGGCGATGAAGCGGATGGGGCGCGGATCAGCCACGGCCGCGTCGAGAACCTCCTGGGCGCCCTCGTCGACAACGACCCTCTGGACGCGCAGCTCGGTGCTTCGCCTGATCCGCGAATAGACGCTCACCACCAGGATCATCACGATGAAGACGCCGGCGATGACCAGGCCTTCCGGTCGTTCGACGATCGTCACGACCATCGTGTAGGTGAACACGGCCGCGACGACGGCGAAGAACGCGGCCGCACGCCTGTGACCGCGCCGAAGCTCCGTCAGGACGACCGCCACGGCCGCCGACGTCATCAGGGCCAGCACGCCCGTCGCGTAGGCACCGGCCTGGGCCTCGACGTCGGCATCGAAGAGCACCGTCACCACGACGGCGATCGCGAACAGCACCAGCACGAGTGGCCTGGTGAGCCGCGCCCAGTCGGGGGCCATCCCGTAGCGGGGCAGGTATCGCGGCACGATGTTCAGCAGTCCGGCCATCGCCGAGGCGCCCGCGAACCAGAGGATGCCGATCGTGGCCGCGTCGTAGGCGGTGCCGAAGCCCTCGCCCAGCCGTGCGTGCGCGAGGTAGGCCAGGGCGCGGCCATTGGCCTCGCCGCCCGCCTCGAAGGCCGCGGGCGGGATGAGGAGGGTGGTGACGAAGGCCGAGCCGATCAGCAGCACGGACATGATCAGTGCAGCCGTGGTCAGCAGCTTGCGCGCGTTGCGGATGCGCCCCATCGGCTTCACCGGATCGTCGTCGGCGTCACCTTCGACGAGCGGCATGACGACCACGCCCGTCTCGAAACCGGACAGGCCCAGGGCCAGGGCGGGAAACACGAGCAGTGAGGCTCCGATGATCCCCAGGGGACTGGGGTGCTCGGCCAGCATCGCGGACTTCCAGTCGCCGATCAGAGTGGGATCCGCGACGATCGCCACGATCCCGGAGCCGATGACCACGCAGGACAGCCCCAGATAGACCACGACGAGCACCACGGCGATCCCGATGGCCTCCGAGAAGCCCTTGAGGAAGACCGCCGCCAGCGCCACGAGCAACGCGAGGGTGACCCACAGTTCGCCGCCGGCCAGCGCATCGTGGAGGAACGGGTTCTCCACGACGTGTGCACTGGCGTCCGCCGCGGACAAGGTGATGGTGATGATGAAGCCGGTGGCCACGAACCCGATCAGGCACAGCACGAGCAGCTTGCTCGGCCAGTACGACAACAGGCGCTCCAGCATCGACAACGATCCGTCACCGTGGGGCGACTCCTCGGCCACGCGCCGATACATGGGCAGCGCCCCGAAGAGCGTGATGAGGACCAGCACGATCGTGGCGATGGGCGCCAGGGCGCCGGCCGCGAGAGCGGCGATGCCGGGCTGGTAGCCGAGAGTCGAGAAGTAGTCGACGCCGGTCAGGCACATGACGCGCCACCACGGCTTGACCTCGTGGCGCGCGCTGATCTCGCGCTCGCTCTCGTAGAACCCCTCGGGCTCGGTCTGGCCATGGGTGAGCCAGCGCCCGAGCTTGCTGGAGGTCGACGTGTCAGTCACGGGAGGAGCGTAGAGGCAGTGTCAGGGACGCGCGGTGACGCCCTCGTCGGTGTCGAGGTCAGCCGACGGATCGGGCACCGGCGCCCGCTCGGGCAGCGGCAGCAGCACGCCGCCGAACTCCGGGCAGTGCTCCTTGAACGAGCACCACGCACACAGCGCGGACCTGCTCGGGCGCCACTCGCGCGACTCCTCGCACTCCCTGATGGCCCGCCAGATCGCCTCGACCTTGCGCTCGGTGGCGAGCAGGTCAGCCTCGTCGGGCTCGTAGCGGAGCAGCTCGCCGTTGCCGAGGTAGATCAGCTGCAGCATGGCCGGCACGACGCCGCGGGTGCGCCAGATGACCAGGGCGTAGAACTTCATCTGGAACAGCGCCTTGGCCTCGAACGCCTCACCGGGGCTGCGGCCGCTCTTGTAGTCCACCACCCTGATCCGGCCGTCGGGCGCGATGTCGATGCGGTCCACGAAACCGCGCAGCAGCAGCTTGCTGTCGAGCAACGCTTCGACGTACAGCTCCCGCTCGGCCGGCTCGAGCCGCCGCGGATCCTCCAGGGTGAAGTAGCGCGTGAGCACCTCTCGGCAGCTCGTGAGCCAGGTCGCGACGTCGGGGCCCTCGCCGCCGAACATCTCGGCCAGCTCGGGCGCCTCCCGGAGCAGCGCGTCCCACGAGGGGACCAGAAGGTCGGCGGCGTGGTCGGGGGTGCGCTCGAGCGCCGGCAGGTCGAAGAGGTCCTCGAGCACCTTGTGCACCACGGTGCCACGCACCGCATCCACCGAGGGCCGCTCGGGGAGCTTGTCGATGGTGCGGTAGCGATACATCAACGGACAGGTCATGAAGTCGCCCGCCCGACTCGGTGAGAGCGCACCGAGCACGTCGATCCCGTCCACCGGTGTGGAGACGATCTCGGCAGGGGAGGGACCAGGCATGTGCCGAACCCTAGGGCGCGGCACCGACACCGACCCGGCAGCGCCCCGGCGGACCGAGCCTGTCGCTGCGCCGGATAGGCTCGGAAGGTGACGCAGACACCGCCCTCAGGTGCAGGGCAACCCGCCAGCTCGGGTCAGTCGCGGCCGCCGGGGACGATTCGGATCGGGTCGATCGCAGGCATCGACGTGCTCGTCACCAGCTCATGGTTCCTCATCGCAGCGCTCATCTCGTTCTCCATCGCGCCGCGCATCGAGCAGGTCGAGCCAGGACTCGGTGTGCTCAAGTACGTCGCCGGGCTGGTGTTCGCGATCGTGCTCTACCTCTCGGTGCTGATGCACGAGGCGTCGCACGCCGTGATGGCGCAGCGGTTCGGCTTCAATGTCAACTCGATCACCCTGCACTTCCTCGGCGGCATGACCGAGATCGACGGCGCGGCACGGAAGCCTCGCCAGGAGTTCTGGATCGCGGTCGTGGGCCCGCTCACCTCGATCGCCGTCGGGGCGGCCGCCGTCGGGAGCTGGTTCCTGCTGCCCGAAGGCCTGGTCCGGGTCGCCATCGAGGGCCTGGCCGGCGCCAACCTGCTGATCGGCGTGCTCAACCTCGTCCCCGGGCTGCCGCTCGACGGCGGCCGGGTGCTCAAGGCCCTGGTCTGGGGCGCCACCGGCGACGCCACGAAGGGCACCATCGTCGCCGGCTGGGGCGGCCGGATCACGGCCGTCGTCGTGCTCGGCTGGCCGCTGATCCAGCGCGAGGTCTTCGGCGTACCACCCACCCTGTTCGACTACCTGCTCGTCATCGTCCTCGGCCTCTTCCTCTGGACCGGCGCGACCGCGGCGATGTCCCAGGCGCGGCTCCGGAGCCGGCTCCCGCATCTCCTCGCCCGCCCACTCGCTCGCCGTACCCTCGCCGTGCCCGAGGACACCCCGTTGGCCGAGGCCGTACGCCGCGCCCAGGAGATCGACGCCGGCAGCATCGTCACGGTCACCTCGTCAGGGCGGCCGACCGGAATCGTCAGCGAAGCGGCCGTGCTCGCCACGCCGGCGGAGCGGCGGCCGTGGGTAGCTGTCAGTGCCGTGGCTCGCACCCTCGAGGACGGGCTCACGCTGCCCGCCACGATCGCGGGTGAGGACCTGATCACGGCGATCAGCCGACGCCCGGCCGAGGAGTACCTCCTCGTCGAGGAGGACGGCTCGGTGATGGGTGTGCTCTCGACCGCCGACGTGGACAAGGCCTTCCGCGAGTCACGCGCCTGAGCCTGTCCCCATTAGGGTTCCGCGCATGCCTGACAGTTCTGTGCCCGCCAGTCCCGACGTCCCCGCCGAGGCCTGGTCCGGTGTGCACCGGGGTCCGCTGCGCGAGGGGGAGTGGGTGCGGCTGATCGACCAGAAGGGCCGCAAGCACAACTTCGAGCTCGCACCGGGCAAGCGCTTCTTCTCCAATCGCGGACATATCGAGCACGACGAGATGATCGGTCGCGACGAGGGCTTCACCGTCGACTCGTCGGCCGGCGGGCAGTACCTCGTCTTCCGACCGCTGCTGTCCGAGTTCGTCGTGTCGATGCCGCGTGGGGCGGCCGTCGTCTACCCCAAGGATGCCGCCCAGATCGTCGCGCTCGCCGACATCTATCCCGGCGCCCGCGTCGTCGAGGCCGGTGCCGGCTCGGGTGCGCTGACCTGTTCGTTGCTGCGTGCCGTCGGCCCGTGGGGAAAGGTGACCTCTTTCGAGCTCCGCGAGGAGTTCGCCGAGGTGGCCAAGCAGAACGTCGACCAGTTCTTCAACGCGCCCGCCGGGTCCTCGCACCCGGCCTGGGACCTTCAGCTGGGCGACCTGAAGCTGCTGCTGCCACAGCTGGAGGGGCAGGTCGACCGCATCATCCTCGACATGCTCGACCCGTGGAACTGCGTCGACTCGGTCGCCGAGAAGCTTGTCCCCGGCGGCATCGTCTGCGCCTACGTCGCGACCACCACCCAGCTCTCGCGCGTCGTGGAGACCCTGCGTGCCCACGACGGCTTCACCGAACCGCACCCGTGGGAGTCGCTCGTCCGCGACTGGCACGTCGAGGGACTCGCCGTACGCCCCGACCACAAGATGATCGGCCACACCGCCTTCCTCGTCACGGCCCGGAAGATGGCGCCGGGACAGAGGCCTCCGCGCAAGACCCGCCGCCCCGCCCCGGGCGCCTACGGCCCCGACTACACCGGTCCGCGGCCGGCCGACATGCCTGCGCTGGAGGCGGTCGAGGTCGAGACCCTGGAGTGAGCGTCGAGGTCGTCGCCTGGTCGCCGGTCTGGACGCGATTCGGAGGCTCGACGACCCGTCGGTGTGAGCTGCTGTCGCCGTACCGCGTCGAAATCGTGACCAACACTCAGGCATAACCACTTCCGTCTCATCGCCACATGGGTAATGTCCGAAGGAACAGGAGGTGACGCACATGTCCGAATCGACAGCAGGCGGCGCAGGGTCGGGGATGAGTCCCGACGAACTTGCCACTCAGGTGCGCTTCCTCGAGGCCGAGGTCTCCGATCTTCGACGGCGCCTCACCGACGTCCCCGGTCAGTCACGCGGCCTCGAGCTGCGTCTCGCCGACACCCAGCGATCGCTCGCCGGGGTGACGAGCCAGAACGAGCGCCTGGCGCAGACGCTGCGCGAGGCCCGCGACCAGATCATGAAGCTCAAGGAAGAGGTCGACCGGCTCGCGCAACCGCCGGCCGGGTTCGGCACCTTCCTGTCCCGCAACGAGGACGACTCGGTCGACGTGTTCACCGGCGGACGCAAGCTGCGGGTCAACGTCAGCCCCGCCGTCGACCTCGACGAGCTGGTCAAGGGCCAGGAGGTCATGCTCAACGAGGCACTCAACGTCGTCGCCGCGCTCGAGTTCGAGAAGGTCGGCGAGGTGGTGATGTTCAAGGAGCTGCTCGAGGACGGACAGCGGGCCCTGGTGATCGCCAACGCCGACGAGGAGCGCGTCGTGCGCCTCGCCGCTCCGCTGCTCGAGGCGCTGCCCAAGGCAGGCGACTCACTGCTGCTCGACGGCCGCGCCAGCTATGCCTACGAGCGGGTGCCGAAGTCCGAGGTCGAGGAGCTCGTCCTCGAAGAGGTGCCCGACATCGACTACTCGCAGATCGGTGGCCTGGTCGCGCAGATCGACGCGATCCGCGACGCCGTCGAGCTGCCCTACCTGCATCCGGAGCTGTTCAAGGAGCACAAGCTCAAGCCGCCCAAGGGCGTGCTGCTCTACGGCCCTCCCGGCTGCGGCAAGACGCTGATCGCCAAGGCGGTGGCCAACTCGCTGGCCAAGAAGGTCAGCGAGAAGACCGGCAGCTCGGGGAAGTCCTACTTCCTCAACATCAAGGGCCCCGAGCTTCTCAACAAGTACGTCGGCGAGACCGAGCGGCACATCCGGCTGGTCTTCCAGCGGGCGCGCGAGAAGGCGTCGATGGGCACGCCCGTCATCGTGTTCTTCGACGAGATGGACTCGCTCTTCCGCACCCGCGGCTCCGGCGTCTCCTCCGACGTGGAGAACACCATCGTCCCGCAGCTGTTGAGCGAGATCGACGGCGTCGAGACCCTGGAGAACGTGCTGGTCATCGGTGCCTCCAACCGCGAGGACATGATCGACCCCGCCATCCTGCGACCCGGCCGCCTCGACGTGAAGATCAAGATCGAGCGACCCGACGCCGAGTCGGCGCGTGACATCTTCACCAAGTACCTCACGGCTGACCTGCCGCTGCACACCGACGACCTCGCCGAGTTCCACGACGACCGCGACGCGTGCGTGGCCGGGATGATCCGGGCCACCGTCGAGCGGATGTACACCGAGTCCGAGGAGAACCGCTTCCTCGAGGTGACCTACGCCAACGGCGACAAGGAAGTCCTCTACTTCAAGGACTTCAACTCCGGCGCGATGATCCAGAACATCGTCGACCGGGCCAAGAAGATGGCGATCAAGGACTTCCTGGACCAGAAGCAGCGCGGCATCCGCGTGCAGCACATGCTCCAGGCGTGCGTGGACGAGTTCAAGGAGAACGAGGACCTCCCCAACACCACCAACCCCGACGACTGGGCGCGCATCTCCGGCAAGAAGGGCGAGCGGATCGTCTTCATCCGCACGCTCATCACCGGCAAGCAGGGCACCGAGCCCGGCCGCTCCATCGACACGGTGGCCAACACCGGCCAATACCTGTGAGCGCCCACTTCCCGTGAGCAACGAGTCCCCGTGAGCGACGACGACCTCGGCCACGCCCCGCACGACAGACACGCCCCTTGAGGGGGTGCGTCACCCGGTCCCGACCGACTAGGTTGACCACATGCGGACAATCATCATCATCGTCGTCATCGTCATCGTCGTGCTCTTCCTGCTGAACTTCCTGCGTGGCCGCCGCTGACGCGGACCCTCAGGCCGACACGGCCGTCCCCAGGTGCAGGTAGGTCCAGGGACGGCTGATTCCCGGACCGGGCAGTGCGAAGGACTCCACGTCC